>CAZXMK010000237.1:0-4723 GCA_964641935.1 uncultured Syntrophaceae bacterium | reverse complement strand
CCAAGCCTGAGCCTGACCTTCTGTCCCGCCTCGGTTTCAGCTCTGGAAAGGGCGGTGTCCATACTGCCCGCACCATGATGCTGCAGGAGCTTGAATCTCTGCTGGCGTACGTCGACAACCCGGAAGCAAAAAAAGAGGACTACCAGAGGGCCGTCACCGAGGAAAACTGCCTGGGGAAGCGTTCGACCAAAACCAGGACCCTCACCTTCCGGCACCTCGCTGACCTTTACTCCCTCGACCGGACATGCCTCCTCTTCCGGGCCCTCCTGTTCTTCTGGAGCCGCGACCTTCCCGGCCGGCCTCTCCTGGCGCTGCTCTGCGCCTATGCCCGCGACGCCCTTCTGCGTTCCTCGGCATCCTTTATATTGGAACACCCTGAAAGTTCAACGGTTTCCCGTGAATCTCTCGAAGCATTGCTTGATGCCCCGGAACCCGGACGGTTCAGCAAGGCGACGCTGACGTCAACAGCCCAGAACATCAACTCGACCTGGACCCAGTCCGGCCACCTCCGGGGAAAAGCCAAAAAAGTGCGGACGCAGGCCTCCCCGACTGCCGGAAGCGCCGCGTACGCCCTTCTTCTCGGCTATCTTTCCGGAGCCCGGGGCCAAGGCCTTTTCACCTCGGAGTATGCCGGGCTCCTCGACTGTCCTCCTGCAAAAACAGTTGAACTCGCTGAAGAAGCTTCCCGGAAGGGGTGGATCGTGTTCAAGCGCGTGAGTGACGTAGCAGAGGCCGGATTTCCGAACCTGATCAGCCCGGAAGAAATGGAGCGGCTCCGTGAGCAGAATTAAGCGGCTGATACAATCCTACGGCAGATACATTTCCCTGCCGTGGCGGAAAGAAGCCGCTCCGGCGCAGCGGCTGATCTTCTGCGTCTATCACGAAACGGAAGAGCGGTCCCTCCGGGTGAAAGTGGATGAATTCGAAATCGCGACCCGCCGGGCAGGCCATGAATGGGCCCTTTTCGACCTGACCGACACCTTCGCCGAATGGCTCACCTCCCAGCGATACGCCGTCAGCTACTTCCGCCGGCCCAGCCTCCTTCCCACCCTGCTGCCCAAATACCTTACCTTCATCGCCGACAGATTCCAGTCATTTCTCATACACGATGGCATTGGCCCTGATCACGTCGTCGCCCTCAAGGGCGTCGGGTCTCTTTTCGGCTTCCTGAAAGTGAAGGATGTCGTCGAAAAACTGGCCCCCATGGTCAAGGGACGGCTGGTGGTTTTTTTCCCGGGAAGCTGCGAGAACAACAATTACAGGCTTCTGGACGGCTACGACGGGTGGAACTATCTCGCCGTGCCCATAACCGCGGACAAGGAATACTGAACGAGGGATGAATGATGAAAAATCGTGACGTGTACCAGAAGGATCCGGCCGCACGGAAACTGGTCAACGAAGGAGTCGCCAGCGTCAATGAAGAGAAGACCAAAGAAGCGCTGGCGGTGCTCAGATACGAGCTTGAGACCTTCGTCTGCAGCGGGCAGTACGAGAAAGGCATGTACCATATCCTCGAGACGTACCTCAAGAACGTTGATCAGGCCCAGCAGCCTGCCGTCTGGGTAAGCGGCTTTTACGGTTCGGGCAAGTCCCATCTCGTCAAAATGCTCCGGACCCTGTGGGTCGATATGGAATTTGAGGACGGAGCCACCGCCCGGGGCATTGCCAACCTGCCGCTGAACATCCGGGACAGCCTCAAGGAACTGAGCACAAAGGCGAAGAGATACGGCGGGCTCCATGCCGCATCCGGCACCCTCGGAGCGGGGGCGAGCGGCAGCGTCCGGCTGGCTCTTCTGCGGATCGTTTTCAAGTCGGCCGGACTGCCGGAACAATACCCCGTGGCCCGTTTCGTCATGTGGCTCAGGCATTCGGGCCTGTACGAACAGGTCCGCGGCTGTGTCGAAAAGAGCGGCCTCGACTGGAATGAAGAGCTGGACAATCTTCACGTGGCGGAGGGCCTGCACGACGCCCTCGTTCAGACAAGGCCGAAAATCTTCCCCTCCTCCGCGTCCTGCGTCGAAACATTGAACAACCTCTATCCCTATGTCCAGGACATTTCCAACGACGACATGATCAAGGCCTTCCGCCAGGCCCTGTCGAAGGATGAAAAATTTCCCCTGACCCTTGTGGTGCTCGATGAAGTGCAGCAGTACATCGGCGGGGACAGCCAGCGCTCCCTTGACGTCCAGGAAGCGGTGGAAGCCTGCTGCAGAAGTTTCGGGGGCAGGCTGCTGTTCATCGCCACAGGCCAGACTGCCGTCACCGGCACGAGCCACCTGAAGAAGCTCGAGGGCCGGTTTACCATCCGGGTGGAACTCTCCGACTCGGATGTCGATGCCGTCATCCGCCAGGTCATCCTGGCGAAAAAGCCCGAGGCGAAACAGCCGCTGGAGGGGATACTGCAGAACAACCTGGGCGAGATCTCCCGACACCTCGAGGGTACCTCCCTGCGCCATAGACAGGAGGACGTTTCCCGGTTTCCCCAGGATTACCCCATACTGCCGGTCCGGCGGCGTTTCTGGGAACACACCCTCCGGGTGCTCGACCGGACCGGGACGGACAGCCAGCTCCGGAACCAGCTCAGCATGGTCCACAAGGCCATCCAGACCAACCTGGACGATCCGCTGGGCCATGTCGTTCCCGCCGACTTCCTTTTCTTCGACTCTGCCGACAAGCTGCTGCAGTCCCGCATCCTTCCCCGGAAAGTGCACGAGAAAACAATGACCTGGAGCACCGGCACGGAAGAGGAAAAGCTCACGGCCCGAGCCTGCGGCCTGGTGTTCCTTGTCAACAAGCTCGGCGGGCAGAACAGCGACGTGGGCATCAGGGCGACTGCCGATACCATCGCCGACCTCCTGGTGGAGGATATGGAAAAGGGCAGCGGCAGCCTCCGGGGCAGGCTCCCCGCACTGCTCGACGCATGCGGACTGCTGATGAAGGTCGAAGATGAATACCGGATCCAGACGGAAGAGAGCGCAGCCTGGAACGATGAATTCCTGAGCCAGTGCTCAGTCCTGTCCAACGAACCCCACCGCATAGAATCGGAACGGAATGAACGCCTCCGGAAAAAATTCGGGACGCTGGTCCGGCCCCTCGTGCTCAACCAGGGTGAGTCAAAAGTCGCCCGGGAAATCCATCCGGTGTTTGGTTCCAGTCTTCCGGAAGACTGGGCAACCCGAATGTATGTCTGGGTGCGGGACGGATGGAGCGCCGATGAAAACTCCGTGCGGGCTGACGCCCGCCAGGCCGGCAGCCAGTCGCCGACTGTTTTTGTGTATGTCCCCAGGCGTTCGGCCGACGAACTTCGCCGCCACCTCATCGAATATAAGGCCGCCTGCGCCACCCTGGACAAGCGCGGTGTGCCCAACAACCCTGAAGGAGTGGAAGCCAGGGCCGCCATGGAAACCCTGCGGCAGAGCGCCGAAATCAAGATGGACGCCCTTCTTGAGGAAGCCTTCTCCGGCGCCCGCGTATTCCAGGGCGGAGGCAACGAAATCCTTGGCAATGACCTGCAGGAAATGGTAATGGAAGCCGGGCGGAACGCTCTTCTGCGCCTCTATCCCCAGTTCGGGGTCGCGGACAGCTCCGGGTGGGCCAAGGTATACGAAAAAGCCAGGGAAGGGGCGCCCGATGCACTGAAATCAGTGGGCTATGATGGGGAGCCGGCCAGGAACCCCGTATGCAGCGCCATTCTCGGCTTTCTGGGGAGCGGAAAAAAAGGATCGGACATCCGGGGCAGGTTTGAGTCCCCGCCCTGGGGCTGGTCTCGGGATGCAGTGGATGGAGGACTGCAGGTGCTTCTGGTGGCCGGACTGATCCTGGCCCGGGACGAGCAGGGACGGCTGGCGGACCCGAGGGAACTCGAACGGAAGGCCGTCGGGAAAATGGCCTTCAGGGTGGAGTCAGCCACAGTTACCACCTCCCAGAGAGTGATGATCCGCAAACTGATGCTGAAGGCAGGCGTTTCGGCCAAGCCGGGAGAGGAATCCGACCACGCGGAGGAATTCCTGGAAAAACTCCTGGAACTTGCCGGCCGCGCGGGAGGGGAACCCCCTCAGCCGGTGAGGCCCGACACATCCTCCATCGAAGAAATGAGGCGGACCGCCGGAAACGAGCGGCTCCTTGCCCTCTTCAACAGGCGGGAAGACCTGTCGGACTGCATCGACAACTGGACCGGCCTGGCCCGGCGCGTGGCGGAACGGCTGCCCCGGTGGAACGTCCTGAAGCGCCTGGCCGTCCACTCCTCAAAACTGCCGGATGCCGACGCGATCCTTGCCCAGGTCCAGACCATCGAGCGCGAGCGCCAGCTTCTCGAGGAACCTGATCCCATCACCCCGCTGGCGGCGAACATCACCCAGCTGTTGCGGGACGAGCTGAATTCCCTCGACGGACAATACGCCTCCCTTTTTGAACAGAGAATGGGACGGCTGGAACAGGACCCGAACTGGCGGGAGCTTGAACCGGACGAACGCCTCCGGCTGCTTTCGCACTATTCCCTGGACGAGTCGAACCGCCCTGCGGTCAATGTGCAGTCAACCGAAGGCGTTCTTGAAACCCTTGAGGGCTGCTCTCTTCCGAGTTTTGCAGACCGGGTGGCGGCCATGAGCGGCCGCTTTGACAACGTGCTCAAGCGGGCCGCGGAACTCTGCCAGCCGGAGGTCCAGTTTATCCAGGTTCCCCGCCGCACGCTGAAGACCGAAGAAGAGATCGACGCCTGGGCTGC
>CAZXMK010000236.1:0-4761 GCA_964641935.1 uncultured Syntrophaceae bacterium | reverse complement strand
CAACGGCATCACACCAGGCTGGACGGATCGAGGATGAATACCACCTGCCCGTCGCCCAGGATCGCGCCTCCGGAGACCCCCCTCATTCTGTTCAGCGGTTTTCCAAGGGGCTTGGCGAAGACGTCCTGCTGGCCGACGAAACGATCGACGACGATCGCCGCTTTCCTGCCGCGTATCTCTACCACGACGGCAGGTATGCTTGCGCCCCTGACAGGGGAGAATGGAAGGCCCATCAGGCGATGGAGGCTCACGAGAGGTATCTCATGCTCGCCGAGACGGAACAGCCTCCTCTTCCCCCTGGTGAGGACCGTGTCACGTCTGATATCGATGGTGCGGAGAACCTTTGAAATCGGAAAGGCAACGGTAAGGAAAGAACAGGCTACCAGCAGAATGGGAATGATGGAGATGGTAAGGGGCAGGGAGAGGAGGAAGCGGCTTCCTTTCCCCGGGTCCGATTGAATGGCGAGAGTCCCACCCAGCGATTGCAGGGAGGAGCGCACCACGTCCATTCCCACCCCCCGGCCTGAGATATCGGAAACCTGGCGCGCCGTTGAAAATCCGGGTGTGCAGATCAGCATCAAGGCCTGCCGGCGGGTGACCTTCCCGCGATCTTCCTCTTTCAGGAGACCCTTTTCGATTGCCGCGGCAACGAGTCGGTCAGGGTCCATGCCGCGACCGTCGTCGGATATCGTGATCAGAACCTGATCCCTTCCCCTGGATACCTCGACGGCTATCCTCCCGGCAGCAGGCTTGCCCGCGGCAAGGCGTTCTTCCCGGGTCTCAAGGCCGTGGTCGACTGCATTTCGCAGGATGTGAAGCAGGGGATCGGAGAGTTCTTCAAGAATACCGCGGTCGAGTTCTATTTCCTTGCCCGTGATGCTGAATACGACCTCCTTGCCGCTTTTTTTCGCAAGGTCGCGAACAGCCCGAGGCAGCCTGTCCCCAATGGAGGCAAAGGGCATCAGTCGTACCTTCAGCACCTCGTCGTGGAGTCCCCGAAGGAGTCGGGAAAGTTCGGCAATCGACGTGTCGAGAAGAGGGGAGCCGAGTTCGCGGGCGATGTTCGACATTCTGTTCTTGTTGGTTATCAGCTCTCCGGTAAGATTGATCAGGTTGTCGAGCACACCGGTCCTGACCCTGACGGTCTGCTGGGATTCAGGCTGTTCCCGGAGAACGGAGCGACCGGTGTCATCCCCTCCTGCTTCTTCGCCGTTTTCCCCCCTCCGGGTATCAGCGGGAGGCACTTCTTTCTCCGGTGGTTCCCCGGCAAGGGTATCGATCTTCGGTTCGGGCGCATACGCGGCAAGCCTCTGTTTCAGGTCGGCGATATCCCCGGCTCCCGTGCCGCCGGCTTCCACGTCCCGCACCAGCGCAATCAGGAGATCCGTCCCTTCCAGGAGCAGGTCCGCGGCGCAGGAGTCGAAGACCCACACGCCATCACGGACCTTGTGCATGAGGTCTTCCATGGCATGGGCGAGGTCCGCGATGTCATGGTATTCCATGGAAGCGCCCATTCCTTTGAGGGAATGGGCCATCCGGAACAGCGTGTTGATAGTTTCAGCATCGCCCGGGTCTTTCTCCAGTGCCACGACGGCTTCACCCATGCCGTTCAGGTGTTCCTTGGCTTCGGAGACAAACAGATCCTTATACTGGGACATGTCCATCACGGGTCCTCTTGTGTCTGACCGCCGGAGCGGAAGGGTTCCGTCGGACCGCGCAGAAACTCGTCTTCGAGCCTGGTCACCAGTCGTTCAAGGTCCAGGAGTCGAATGGCTTCCTCATTGAACGGAATCGTCCGCTCCGTCTTTTCCTCGCCGTTGCCCGCCTTCTCAGCCGATGGGGCCGCATGAATAATCCGTTCCACCCGATCAATGCGCAGCGCCAGGGTTCCTATGCGGTGATCGAGAAGCAGCAGGGTTCCGTCGCTTCGCGGAGAGTCGCCGTGGAGAAATGCCGCCAGATCGAGGACGGGAGTCGGCGAGCCGTGGGAATTCATGGCGCCGAGATAGTGCGCGGGGGCTTTGGGAATGGGAAACGTCCGAAACGTTTCCCTGACCTCCGCGATTTCATCCAGGGGCAGGGCAAGGCGCTCACCGTGAAAGGTTACGATGAGGAAACGGTCGTGCCGTCCGCTCATGGAGCAGGCTCCTCACGAGGGGAAAGCGTGAATCGCTCGACGCCGCGCAGCAGGTCGTCGGACAGGGCGGCCAGTTCGCGGGCGGCCTGCGCCATTTCCTGCATGGCAACGGTCTGTTCCTCGGTCGCTGCGGATACTTCCTCCGTTGCGGCGGCATTGTCTTCCGCCACCCGCGCTATCTCGTCCACGTTCTTCACCATCCGGCCCGCGCCCTCGGTCTGCATGGCCGCCAGGTCGGCGATGCTGTTCGCCTTGCGCTCGGTTTCCATGACCGTGTCCATGATCTCCTTGAACGAGACGGCGGTGATATCGAGATTCTTCTTGCCGTCACCGATGTTTTTCGAGATCTCCAGAATCGTGTCCTGGACCCGGTGGCTTTCCTCCCGTATCCCGCTGATCAACTCTATGATGTCGTCGGCCGATCGCCCCGCCCCTTCCGAGAGCTTGCGGACCTCGTCCGCCACCACGGCAAAGCCTTTGCCGTATTCTCCGGCGCGGGCCGCTTCGATGGAGGCGTTCAAGGCGAGCATGTTGGTCTGGCGTGCTATGTCGGCGATGAAATCCGCTATCTTTCCAACCCGCTGCAGTTTTGCGTTGAATTCCATGAACTGCCGGCTGCTCTGCTCCACCCGGTCGAAGAAAAACCGCATACGCTCCAGGACGTCGTTCGCCTGCTCCCCGCCCCGGCGGGCGGTGGCGCTCGTTTCACGGGCGGTTCCCGCCGCTTCCCGCGCCCTTTTCGCCACCAGTTCGATGGAGATCGCCATCTCGTGGATCACCTTGGAGCTCCCGGCAACCATCTCAGCCTGTTTCTCCGCCCCCCGGGAGATGGACTCCACGGTCATGGCAACCTCCTCGGTGGCCCCGTTTATCTCCAGGGCCGACGAAGAGAGTGTCTTGGCCGATTCGGAAACCTTTTCCGCGATTTCCCGTATGCTCCTCACCAGGTCCCGCAGGTTGTCCGTCATGCGCCGGATGGAGGCGGCCATGTCGACGGTTTCGTCGGGAAAGAGCGTATGGCGGAGAACCGTGTCCCTGGTGAGGTCTCCCTTGCTGATGGCCTCGGCTGATTCGTTCAGCATGGATATGTTTCTGGTAAAGGTCTTGGAGAATATCCACCCGAGTATCAGGCCGGTGGTGAGCGCCACCGCATAGCCCAGGACGTTGGACGCCTCCGGGGAGTACCCGAGCAGTTGCACGAGTTGCGGGGAAAAGGCAACCGCAGCCACGACCACGACAAACCCGAGGATGAACTTGTATCCGATGGATATACGCATGGGAATCTCCTTTTCGCGGGGAGCCGTCCCGCACGGCCCGGCGGTCTCCCGGCTCACCGTTTGCGGTAAATGCGCTCGACCGGAAAGTCGGCCTGGAACAGTCCGCGGGAGCCTTCCGCCAGGGACTCCGTTTTTCCCAGGACCAGGAATCCTCCGGGGTGGAGGGAGTCGGCAAATCCCCGCAGTATGTCTTCCTGGTGGCGGCGCTCGAAGTAGATAAGCACGTTGCGGCAGAGGATGAGGTCACACTCCCGCATGCCGGCGGAATGGACCAGGTCGTCCTGATGAAACTCCACCATCCCGCGGATTTCCGGCACGAGATGGCAGCGCCCCTCCCGTTTCCTGAAATAGAGGCGCCGAATGGTTTCCGGAGTGTCTTCCAGGCTTTCCGGGAAGTAGACGCCCTGTCGCGCCGTCTCCAGGACCTGGGAATCGATATCGGACGCGCTGATGGAAACCGTGTAACGGGACAGCTCATCGTACAGGTAATGGCGCAGGATGAGCGCCAGGGTATAGGGCTCTTCCCCGCACGCGCACCCCACGCTCCTGATGGTCAGGGACTCCCGCCCCTGCTGCCGGCAGAGGGAGAAGAGGGAGGGGAAAACCGCGTCCCGGATCTTCTGGAACGTGTCCGGGTTGCGGAAGAACCTGCTCACGTGGATGGTGAGCGTTTTCATCAACTGTGCCGGTTCCGAAGGGTCCCGGAGGAGTCGATCGGCGTATTCTTCACCCGTGGCGCAGCCGGATGCCCGGATTCTCACGGCGAGCCGACGCCTGATGCAGGCGTCCTTGTAGCAGGAGAGGTGGATGCCGGTGAGTGTCTTCAGGATACGGCGGATCCTCTCGAACTCCGGCTCCGTGATGTCCCGAAAGTCGTGCCGGTTGTCCATTGTGCCGGTTGCGACTCTTTTCATACAAGGATAACGCGTGGAAATACTTCAGCGCATTCTGGGAAACCCGGGCGAAATTCCCCCTCCCGTCACGGGAGGGGAAGGGAAGCAACGTATTGCGGCCTCAGGAAAAGTGGTCATAGCCCCTCTTCCCGAGAGGAATTTCCTCGCCGTCAGGGCCGATGACGGAGAGTTTCCGGCCGCCGGTCACGGCGCCGATGTCCGTCACGGGGGTGCCCATCTCTTCCATGAGGCGGAAAACGGAGGGCATGTTGACCGGGGGTACGGTGAACAGGAGTTCGTAGTCTTCACCACCCGCCAGCGCAAGGGACAGGGGGTCCGGCGATGCGGCGGCCGCACTTCCCCGGAAATCATCGGACAGGGGAAGGGCGTCCAGGCGTATCCGTGCCCCCACGGCGGACTGGTCGAGAATATGTCCCAGGTCCGCCAGGAGGCC
>CAZXMK010000235.1:2677-4781 GCA_964641935.1 uncultured Syntrophaceae bacterium | reverse complement strand
GCTTCCTTCAAGGCCGCGGCCATCTGCGCCGCATCGGCCACCGGGTCCCCCTCGGCGCTGATCTCCAGCACATCGATTCCCCGGGCCGCCAGGAAGGCGGAGAGATCCGGGGCGTTGACGGACAGGGCCCGGAGCGCTCCTCCCGTCGCGGCGGAAATGAGTTGCCCCGCCGAGACCAGTTCCGCCGCCGACTCCGGCCGATCACTGTATACGAGTATGTTTTTCACGGTTTCTCCTTTGAACGGAGGACGTCCATCAGCTCCTCCACGGACTTCAGGACCACCTTTTTCCGCTCGCTCTGCGGAGCCATCTGGTCCAGGGTCTCCACGGCCTTCGGCGGAGGCCCGTCCAGGCCCAGGTCGGCAAGGCTCCAGATCGTCTTCGGCTTCCGGCCGGCCTTGAGGATCGCCGTCACGGAGGGCGTCTGGGGCTGGGCGATCTCGGACACGACGCTCACCACCGCCGGCAGGTCCACCTCCAGGATCTCCTCACGGTCTTCCAGGGAGCGCGTCAGGACGGCTTTCCCGTCCTCCAGGCGGATCTCCCGCACGTACCCCGCCTGGGGCCAGCCCAGGAGCCCGGCGACGCGGGACATGACCTGGCCGGAATAGTTGTCGGCACTCCCCTCGCCGAAGAGGACCAGGCCGACGTCTTCGGTGCGCCGGATCGCCCCGGCCAGGGCACACGCCGAAAATGCGCTTTCGGCTTCCCGGAGGCGGTCGTCAATCACCAGGACCGCCTCGTCGGCTCCCGCCGCCAGGGCTTCCTTGACGGTGTCTTCCAGGTTTCCGTCCCCGGCGGAAAGAACGATCTTCTTCCCCGCCGCGGCTTCCTGCAGGGCGACCGCCGCCGCGAGGGCGCTGCGGTCGATGTCGCCCATCAGGAGGGGCACGTCTTCGAGAACGGGCCTGCGGTCCCGGATGCGGACCTGCTGCAGGTCCGGCACCTGCTTCATGGCAATAATGATATTCATGGCAACTCGCTTCGTGAAAGGATCGGCCGCGGGGAAGCGCGGCGATGGTTGAAAAAGGATCCCCCCGGCGGCCCCGCCGGAGGAGAATGACTGTGTACCGCCCCTAACCGAAACGGAACTGGACGCCCGCCCCACCGGGAGGATAGGTCCACTCCAGGACCTCCGGACCGCAGGCGATCCGGCAAGTTCCGCACTCGAGGCATCCCTCCAGGGTGAGGGTCACCGTCCCGTCGTCCCCCCGGGCATAGAGCCCTGAGGGACAGAGCGCCACGGCCCGCAGCAGCCGGGGATCCTTTTCCCGGCCAGGCCGGATGGCGATGTGTTTGTCCGCCCCGGGCTTGAAGACGTCTTTTCCCAGTTTTTCCTTGAGGCCCTGGGCGTTGCTCATATCTTCACCATGCCTTTCATGTCCCGGATGACCGCCAGGATCTCCCGCAGGGGAAGATGCCGCCGGACGGTGGAGAAGAGCTTGTCCTTGGGGCCTTCGGGAACGGCAAACAGGTCTTCCAGGATGCCCATGGCGAGATCCGGGTAGCGGCCGTAGAAGCGCGGGTTTCGGAGGGCCTCCGGGGCGTGGCGGGCCGTCTCGAAATCCTTGAGGACAAAACTGTCCCGGAGGAACGCCTCGTAGCAGGCCAGGGAGGCGGCGCTGAAATCATTCCGCCCCTTCGCCTCCAGGATGGCCCGGGCGGCCCAGTAGCCCGATGCCAGGGCGTAATCCATGCCCCGGACGATGAGCCCCGTGTTGAGGGCGAATCCCGCGGCGTCCCCCGCCGCCAGGATGCCGTCTCCGCAAAGCCTGCCGACGCCCGCCATCCCGCCTTCCGGAATCACATGAGCGCCGTACTCCACGGTCTGGCCTCCTCGGATGAGGGACTGGATTTCCGGCCGGTTCTTGAAGGCGTCGAAGATCTCCGGCGCCGTGGGCTCGCCGGGGGCGCCCCCCAGGACGTCGAGGCCCAGGACGATCCCGATGCTGACACTCGTCCGGTTCGTGTAGAGGAACCCTCCTCCGAACCGGCCCTGCGTGGCCTCCCCGAGGAAAAGCCGCGCCGCCCCCTCGCCGGGGGAGACGTTGAACCGGTCGTCGATGACGCCGACGAAACAGACGAAGCCCGCGGCGATCATCCA
>CAZXMK010000235.1:0-2667 GCA_964641935.1 uncultured Syntrophaceae bacterium | reverse complement strand
ACGATGCCCTTGCGCGTCATGTTGGCGCCCTGCAGCCCGACCGCAGCGGCAGGCGAACCCGACTTGACGCGCAGGACCGCCACGCCCTTAACATTGAGCATGGCCGTCAGGCGTTGGTTGACGCCGTCGTCGAGTTCGATGATCTCCTTGATGCCGACGGCATAATGCTCCGGATGCCCGGGGCTTCGGAGGCCCGCCTTCTCCGCCGTCAGGGACAGGACGCCGTCGCAGGCCAGGACCACATCGGCGCCGATCTCCTCGCCCGTCACGACGATGCCCTTCACCCGGCCGTTCTCGATGATCAGGTCCTCCACGGCGCTCTTCGTGACCACCGGGACACCCTGCTGCTCCACTTCCTTCGCCAGCCAGCGGTCGAAGCGGGCCCGGAGGACGCTCGCGCTCTGCGGCGGCCCCGCCGGGCCGGACCGGGCGTCATAGCTCCCGGTGAAGGATCCGGCCTTTCCGAGAAGGCAGATTTCCTCGCGGACGATCCCCCTCTCCAGGGGTGCCTTTTCCAGCAGCTCCGGCAAAAGGGACCGCACCGGATTCAGGTAGAGGCGCCCACCGGTCAGGTTCTTCGCCCCGGCATAGTCCCCCCGCTCCAGGACGAGCACCTCGGCTCCCTCCCGAACCAGGGTATAGGCGGCCGCAAGGCCCGCCAGCCCCGCACCGACGATGATAACGTCGAATTTATCCATGCCTTTCCGTCGAGTGATGGGATTGGGTGGGTCCCCCATCTCCCGGGGGAGGGAGGGGGACCCGCGTCGCAGGAAACCGCAATCGTTCACGGCTTCGTCCAAAATCCTTCCGCGTCCGGCGGATGGCCGTCCCCTGGGGGTCTACGGCCGGCGAGCCCTGCTCCCGGATCCCGGCGAAGCCTGCATTCCGTATCTGGCCGCGTCCGATTCCTTCCAATGAACCGGACGGGACATGGCTAAGCGGTTCAACCCCGGAGGATCTCCCCCGCCACGAGAACCTTCAGGAGGGGGGACACGCCTTCCACCTGGGGTCCGAAGATAACATCTTTCCAGATCTGTGACATCTTATAATCCTGCATCAGCCCGTAGGAGCCGTGGACGTTCATGGCAATCCGGGCCACGTCCACCGCCTCCTCGGTGACGAAGATCTTCGTCATGGCCGAATCCTTCAGGATGTCCCCCTTGTCCTTCGCCTGGTCCGCCAGCCAGCCGATCCGGTAGGTCATCCAGCGCGACGCCTCGTACTTCATGGCCATGTCGGAGATGGCCGTCTGGATGGACTGGAACTTGACGATGGGCTGGCCGCGATGGGTCTTCTGGGTGGCGTACTTGAGGGCCTCCTCGTAGGCCGCCAGCATGCAGCCCAGGAAGATGGAGCTGATGCCGATCTTGCCCAGCGCCAGGGCCACTTTCAGGACCCAGAACCCCTTGTTGGGCCCGCCGAGCATGTTCTCCGCGGGCACGACAACGTCCTTCAGGTACACGTCGTAGAGGGGCCCCCCGGGAGCGCCCATTTTCTTCCAGGGCTCCGAGACGGTGTACCCCTCGGTAAACTTGTCGAAGAGGAAGCCGCTGACAGCCCCGGTGTCGCTCTCCTTCGCGACGACGACGATGGGTCCGGGGAAGCCGGCGTTGGTGATGAAGCGCTTCGTCCCGTTGAGCACGAAGGTGTCACCCTTCCGTTCCGCAGTGGTCGTGAGCTGCTTGGGGTCGGATCCGGTCCCCGGCTCCGTGAAGGCAAAGGACAGGATGCCTTCTCCCCGTCCACCCTGGGGAAGGTATCGTTTCTTCTGCTCCTCCGTTCCGAAGTTCTGGATGGCCGCCAAACCGACGTTGTTCACCGAAATGATGACCGACAGGGCCGGCAGCACCCGTGCCAGCTGCTCCAGGACCAGGGTGTAACTGGAATAGCCCGCGCCGGCTCCGCCGTATTCATCGGGAACGGGGATGGCGAAAAAATCGAGTTCCTTGAGATCCCGCAAGATCGAATCGGGCACCTTGCCGGTCTCCAGGACGGCCTCCACCTGTGGCGCCACCGTCTTCTCGGCGTATTCCCGGGCGGCCCGCTGGATCAGTTCCTGTTCCTTCGTGAGCTTGAACTGCATGGATGGGATTCCTTTCTCACCGGCCCCCCGGGTCTTCCGATCCGGATCCAACTCCGGGGGCGCGATGGCGGTTGGTTGCAGCGCCGGGGAGCGGTTCCCGGCGCATGTTCGTACAGATTATTTCTCCCCGCCGATCCCGGCCAGGCGCTCTGCAGCTTTGCGGTCCCGGGCGAAGTCCGTCAGGAGCCGGAAATTGAGGCGCTGCGTCGCCGGCGGGCCCGCCGCAATGACGGACAGGATCGGTGTCAGGGCGGCCAGTCCCGAAAGGGACTCGCAGAGACGGGCCATTTTCAGGCGGTCCTCCACGGCGACGCCCGCACGCCCCTGGTGATACTTCGCCAGAAGCTCCCCGACTCCGGGGATCTCCAGGTCCACCGATGAGGGCCGGGTCACCAGGATGCCGCCCCCGATCTCGGCCAGCCGCTGGCCGGCCTTCAGGATCGCCTCGTTCATGTACAGCTTGGCGGCGTTGACGGAAAAAGTCTCCGGCAGGAACACGCCGCAGGGAAGCTCCGTCGCCAGGGCCGCCGACCCGGCCACGAGCCCGTAGAGGGTCTCGCTGTCCACGCTCATGTCGACCAGCT
>CAZXMK010000234.1:0-4785 GCA_964641935.1 uncultured Syntrophaceae bacterium | reverse complement strand
CCCTGGACGCCCACGCCCATGCGCGCCCCGTTCATCATCATGAACATGATCTTCATGCCCTCGCACTCCTTGCCGAGGAGCTCGCCGACACAGCCGCCGTTGTCGCCGAAGTTGATCACACAGGTGGCGCTGCCGTGTAGCCCCAGCTTTTCCTCGATCTTGGTGACTCCCAGGTCGTTTTGCGCCCCCGGGGCTCCGTCGCCGTTCACCCGGAACTTGGGAACCAGGAAGATGGAGATGCCCTTCGTCCCCTCGGGATCGCCCTCGATCCGCGCCAGGACGGGGTGGATCATGTTGCTCACGTAGTCGTGGTCCCCGCAGGAGATGAAGACCTTGGTCCCCTGGATGAGGAACGTGCCGTCGGGCTGCCGGATCGCCCTGGTGGTAAGCGCCCCCACGTCGCTGCCGGCCCCCGCCTCGGTGAGGCACATGGTGCCGCCCCACTCGCCGCTGAGCATTTTCGGCAGGTAGCGATGCTTCTGCTCCTCCGTGCCGTAGCTTTCGATCAGCTCCGCCGCCCCGCTGGTCAGGCCCGGGTACATGGTGAAGGCGAAGTTGTGGAAGAACCAGTCCGCGCAGGCCAGGTACAGGACCATGGGAAACCCCTGGCCGCCGTGCTCCTGGTGGTTCATCATGGCGTTCCAGCCGCCCTCGCAGAACAGCCTGTAGCCCTTCCGGAACGCCTCCGGGCCGTAGACCTGCCCGTTCTCCAGGCGGCAGCCCTGGTGGTCGCCATCCTTCAGGACCGGGAATATCTCCTCCTTGGCGAATTTCTCCGCCTCCGTCAGGATCATGTCGAAGGTGTCTCCGGCAAAGCTCTCGAAGCGCCCCCGGCAGATGTTTTCCACTCCCAGCATCTCGTGCAGCACGAACCGCTGGTCTCTCGAATCGACGATCAGACTGGACATGCAATCCTCCCCGTTATGGATTTAAGTTTTCTCGGAAGTTTATTTCTCAACCCGCTCCAGCAGGATGGCATTGGCGTTGCCGAGGCCGCCGCACAGGGTGGCAACCCCGTATTTCGCCTGCGGGTAATCGTTCTTCATGATGCTGTTCAGGGTCACGATGATCCGCGCCCCCGACTGTCCCTGGGGATGCCCCAGCGCCAGGGCGCCGCCCCACACGTTGATGTTCCCGAAGGGTGCGTTTTTCCCCAGCCCCAGTTCCCGGATCACCGCCAGGGACTGGCTGGCGAAGGCCTCGTTCAGCTCCCACAGATCGATGTCCTTTGCCGTGAGCCCCGCCTGCTTCAGGAGCTTCGGCACGGCGTAGATCGGGCCGATCCCCATGATCGAGGGATCGCAGCCCGCCATGGCCCCGCCGGCGTACTTCACGTGGTAGTCGAGCCCCAGTTCATCCGCCTTGTCCCGGCTCATGAGCAGGAGCGCGCAGGCCCCGCTGCTCAGGGGAGAGGACGTCGCCGCCGTCACCACGCCGTCGGCCCGGAAGGGGGTCTTCATGGCCGCCATCTCCTCCAGGGAAACGTCCGGGCGAATCCACTGGTCCCGGTCGACCACGAGCGGCTTGCCTGCCTCGTCGAGTCCCTCGATGGGAACGATCTCGCCCTTGAATTTGCCGGCTTCCGTGGCGGCATGGGCCTTCCGGTGGCTCCAGAGGGCCATGTTCTCCTGGTCCTTCCGGGACACCTTCCACAGGGCCGCCACCTTCTCTGCTGTGAAGCCCATGTTGAGGCCTTCCACGCCGTACTTCTTCATGACCCGCACCGGGGGGATGCAGTTCGTGGACTGCGGTACCTTCAGCATGTCCTCCGCCCCGGAGGCGATGTAGATCTCGCCTTCCCCGCACATGATCGCCCGGGCGGCGTTTTCCGTCACGGCCATCCCGGAGGGACACATCTGGGTCAGGGTATAGGTGGCCGTCTCTTCGGGGAATCCCCCCGCCAGCCAGGCCAGCCGGCCGATGTCGAACTGGATGTCCGTGGGATGGGAGCAGCCGCAGCAGACGCAGTCGATATCCTCGGGCCTGACCTTCGGATTCCTGGCAAACAGGGCATCGTACACCCTGGTCAGGATCTCGTCGGGCGCAAGGTTCCGGAACCATCCCTTGTCCTTGTGGGCGCGGACGTTGGCCGACCTCACTCCATCGATGATGACGCATTCTCGCATGACAAACCGATTTCCTTTCTCACGTTATGAATGGGACGCGCGGAGCCGGATCCCCGCTCCTTCCCGGGAGGCATTCCCGGATCGGGCGCGGGATCCCGGCGTTCCGGGCATCCAAAGAAACAATCTCTTCACCGCGGCGGAACCGTCAGCCGAACATCTTCTTCAGTGCCCCCGGATTGGCCTTCAGTCCGTGGAAGGTCGTGTTGAGGAGCTCGGCGTTCCGGGCGACCAGGGCCATCTGCTGCAACGCATCGAGACGGGGCTTCATCTTCTCCTCCCAGCGCTCCTGGTAGACCGACAGGAAGGACTCGGAGAAGTCGCCCTTCTCCAGCGCCTCCAGGGCCGTCTGTACGGCGAAGCCGCCGCTCCGCACGCTGTTGGCGATGCCTTCGAGGATGAACGGATCGACGAAGCTTCCGGCGTCGCCGATGAGCATCGCGCCTGCGGCATAGGTTTTCCCTATCTGCCCCGCGCTCGGGACGCGCCACCCCATCCAGTCGCTCACCTGCCGGGCCTTGCGCAGCTTCTCCCCGAAGGGGCTTGTCTCGATGAATTTCCACGTCAGCTGCTCGACATCCTCCTTTGCCTGGACGTACGGGGTCATCTGGTAGCCGATCCCCACGTTGACCACTTCCCCGTAACCGGGGTGCGGGCTCAGGCAGACAAAGCCCGGGAAGAAATAGGGATCGTAGTGTACCTCCATGGTCCGGAGGGGCGGGTCGCAGTCCGCGAAATAGGCCCGGCCGGCCAGGAATACCTCGTCATAGTTGTCCCGGAACAGTCCCAGGCGCTTCGCCACCCAGCTGTGGCTGCCATCGGCGCCGATGACGATCCGGGCCGGATATTCGACGAACGCTCCCTCGTATTTGGCCTTGACGCCGACCACCCGCCCGCGGTCCGTCATCAGGTCGTTGACCCAGAACTCCTCCAGGACCCTGGCCCCCCGGCGGGCGGCTGCCTCCTTGAGGATGTTGTCGCCGATCCGGCGGGGACAGGTGAGGCTCAGGAGATTCGGGCCACGGATCTCCGTATAGTCCGGGGAGGTCAGCGCCAGGTCCGGGAACAGAAACCCTTTCTCTTTGAGTTCGTCATAGGCGCCGATCTCCTTGTACGTGTCGGCGCCGTAGCGCCCGTAGATGTCCGAGCAGGGCTTTTCCCGGGGGAACCGCTCCTTGTCCACCAGGAGCACGTCGCAACCCGCCATGGCCAGCCTGGCGGCGGTCGTGCTGCCGCCCGGTCCCGCTCCCACCACGATGACGTCCCACGTCTTCATGACCGCACCTCCTCGCCCGGCAACGCGTTCTCCCCGGTCTGCGGTGCCTCCAGCCGGATCACGTCCCCCCTCGGGCACACGGCGGTACAGGTTCCGCACCCGATGCAGAGCTCATGGTCCACGTCGACGTAACCGCATTTCATGCATCTGCGCGCGTCCTCCCGGGCCTCGGCGACGTCCAGGACGCCCTCCACCTCCTCAAAGCAGGCCAGGGCATCGTCCGGCACCAAGGCGGGAATGCCGGCGACGTTCAGCTTCTCCAGCCGCACGGGAAAGATCTTCTCCTCCCGGGGCGCACCCCGGGGCGGCTTCCTCTTTTCGACGGCACGAGCCCGCCCCCTCAGCCAGGCGTCGATGGAAGCGGCGGCCCGGCGCGCCGAGGCCACGGCCTCCACGACGGAGCCCTTCGCCTCGACGACGTCGCCCGCGAGGAAAACCCCCTCCAGGGTGGTCATCTGGGTGTCCGGATCGATCCGGACCCGTCTTCCCCCGTTGATTTCAATCCCCGGCGTGTTTTCGAATACGCCCCGGTCCGTCTTCTGTCCGACGGCGAAAACGACCGTGTCGGCTTCGAGGAGGAACCGGCCGGCGCAGTCGGTGTCGCACTTGATCCCGTTCTCACCGATGGAAAACCGGGTGACCGGATCCATCTCCACCCACTGGACCTTCTGCCAGTCGCCGCCGATCCGGACCGGCAGGGCGGAATGGATGAACGTCACGCCTTCACCCCGGGCTTCCTCGACCTCCCAGCTCATGGCCGGCATCTCGCATTCCCCTTCGATGCAGGCGAGGGAGACATCCGCCGCCCCCAGGCGGAGCAGCGTTCGGGCCACGTCGGTGGCGACGCTGCCGCCGCCGATGACCAGCGCCTTTTCTCCGATCCTGAGGGGCGCTCCCGCCTTGACGGAGGTCATGAACTCGACGGCATTGAAAACGCCCATGAACTCGGCGCCGGGAAGAGAGAGCTTGACTCCCCTGGGTGCGCCGGCGGCCACGAGGACCGCGTCGAACTCGCGGCCGAGCAGATCGGCGATGGAAGGGTTCTTCCCGACCTCGACGTTCGGCCGGAAGGTGATTCCCCTGCCGATGATGGTGTTGAAATCCCGGTCAATCACGTCCGGGGGAAGCCGGAACGACGGCACCGTGCGGGTGAGCATGCCCCCATAGTTCGGCGAGGCGTCGTGCACCACGACTTCATACCCCGTCGCGGCCAGGTAGTGCGCCGCCGCCATGCCCGCCGGCCCGGCGCCGACCACGGCGATTCGCTCGTCGTATTTCCGGGGGTAGCGCCCTTTCTCCACCCAGCCCTTTTCATGGGCCATGTCGGACACCAGCCTCTTCATGGCCCGGATGGGCAGGGGGGCGTCGATCAGTTTTCCCCGCTTG
>CAZXMK010000233.1:0-4794 GCA_964641935.1 uncultured Syntrophaceae bacterium | reverse complement strand
GGGCGTCCTCGCCGGTGAGCGTGTAGTAGTGGCTCATCATGATGAGATCCAGATCCAGATCCAGGAGTTTCTCGAGGGAGGCGGCGTAATCCCGGTAGCTCGCCAGGAACTCCGGTTGAATCGTAAAGTTCCCGTCGAAGACACCGACGGCCTCTCCGGTGATGAGGGCCTTCAGCCGGGGAATGTAGTAACAGACGGAATCCCGGGTGTGACCGGGGGTTGCGATCACCCGGAAGGCCAGGCCGCCGCCGGGGTCCACCTCGGCCCCGTCTTCCAGCGGGATGTCCACGTCCAGGGAATCAAAGGAGATGTCCTCCCCGCCGACCCGGTCGCGATACAGATCCTCGCAGTCCCGGCTCAGGCTCCGGATCAGCTCGATGGCGCTCGCCTTCCTCAAGGTCTCCGCCGCCAGCCGGTGAGCCCCGATCCTCAGGCCCGGAATATGGCGCTTCAGGTAAGGACATGCACCGCAGTGATCGAAATGGGCATGGGTCAGGTAAACGGAGCGAAGCCTACCGGCGTCTCCCAGACGCTCCTGAAGAGCATTCCGATAGGCCGGCCCCATGAAGGTCATGCCCGCGTCAAACAGGACGGGTGCCTCCCCGGTCACCAGATAGGCTGGCAGGTGCGGTCCTCCGATGGCATACAGTCCGTCGGCCAGCATTCCCTTGCTCTCGATGATCATGATTCCCCCCCAAGTATATTTGCGGCAGCGGCAGCCCCTCAATCCTGCTGAAGAACAGCGGATAAAAAATGGCTGCCGCAAAACGATGTTCTGCATAACACGATCAAACGCCGTTTGCCACCGGCTCGCAGCCGGGCAGCCATCTTTCGTGCGCTGTTCCGCCGAGGGCGGAGTATCCCATCGGGTCGTGAGTTTTTCCATGGGAACCGACAATGCCGCTTGACCCGGGCAAACGGATGGGCAATACAGGTTTCTCAAATAAAGGAGACCGGGCCCTGCCGACCCTGCCATGAACAAATCTCTCTACATACCCTGCCTGTACCGCATCGCCGTCCTCCTCTTCCTTCTCATCGGGACACCGCAGGCGGCCCTCGCAGACGGCGAGAAAACCCTCTATGAAGGGGATTCGATCTACAACCACATCACCATCCGTCAGGCCGGCACGAACCGCTGCATGATCTTCGGACGGCATCGGGACCAGCGCCAGACCTGCATGAGCATCCCGCGACCCGACGAATCCGTCTTCGAATACACGGCCATGATGTTCGTCGGGTTCCGGTTCCTGCCGGACACACGGAACGTCTGCCTGATCGGTCTGGGAGGAGGCTATATTCCGGCTGTCTTCCGCATGCACCTGCCCCATGTGCGACTCCAGTCCGTGGAGGTGGATCCACTGGTCGTCCGGCTGGCAAAGGAACACTTTTCGTTTCAGCTCGCGGCCGGTCATGTCCTGTCCGTTACCGACGGCCGGCAATACCTCCGCAGAACTCCTGAGAAATTCGACCAGATCTGGATCGACGCCTTCAATTCCGATTACATCCCGGCACACATGACGACCCGCGAGTTCCTCCAGCTCTGCAGCTCACGGTTGACGCGCAACGGGATCGTCGTCCAGAACGTCCACAATTCGAACCAGCTTTTCGACGCACAGGTCACGACCTTCCGGAGCGTCTTCCGCTATGTCTATGTTTTCGAGGGAACGAACAGCAGCAACTCCATCATCGTCGCCGCCCGGGAACCCCTGTATGCGCCGCCCCGGTTCTGCGGAGAACAGTGCAGAGGCCGGATCGGCCCGATCGACCTGGTCCGGGAATCCCGGAAATTCAACCCCACTCCCGCGATCCGGAAGGAAAGGATCCTGACGGACGATTTCAACCCGGCCAATCTGCTCCTGAATCGGAAATAATCAGCGATCCGGGAAGGCCGGGAAACTTCATGCAGGAAGGATTCACCATGGTACTTGTATACTTGGCGTTTGCATTGCTGCTGTTCATGTTCGGAGCGGTCATCATGAGCCTCGAAATCCTCTCTTCGAACCTGATGTCCCCTTATTTCGGGGGCTCCGTCTACATTTGGGGGAGCATCATCAGTTCCTTCATGGTCCACTTCTCCATCGGATACGTCCTTGGAGGATACCTGGCAAAGCGGGCCTTCAAGGTATCCCTGTTCGCCTTTCTCCTTGCCCTCAGTGCGGTCTGGGTGCTTTTCATCCCTCAGATGTACGCCCCTGCATGCAACTTCATCGCCGACCGGATCGTCGATGTCCGCGCGGGTTCGCTTGCAGCCATGAACATCCTCTTTTTCATTCCCATCACGATCATGGCCATGGTATCGCCTTACATCATCGGGATTCTGACGCATTATCACCGTGATTCGAGCTGGACGGCGGGATTGGTTCTCTTCCTGTCAACCCTCGGTTCCTTCGTGGGAACGAACCTGACGGCCTTCTTCCTGATCGACTGGTTCCCGGTATCGAGGATTGTCGCGGGGCTGGGCTGGACCTGCCTTGCCGCTTCCCTGCTGATTTTGTCGTTCCGTCTGGACAGGAAACTCAGCCGCGCCTCCCGGATTCGTCTGTAGGAGCATTTTTTATAAATTATGTCTTGACATCCTCGGAGGATCATACTACGGGGTCTGACAATTCATAGAACGTGTCCGTCAGATACGGTTGTTCTGCCGACACGGAAAAAGTTGGATCGAAACAATTGAAGTGCAGAGGTTGGCCACCGTGCTCTTCTTGAGAGTCCAGGTGGCTTTTTATTCTGCCCTCGTTCCATCCGACTTTGGGAAAATTTGAGAAAGGAGGGTGCAAACGATGGCAGAAGGTAAGGTGAAGTGGTTCAACGAGCAGAAAGGCTTCGGGTTCATCGAGAAGGATGAAGGCGGCGATGTGTTTGTCCATTTCAGCGCGATTCAGGGTTCCGGCTTCAAGACGCTGGTCGAGGGTCAGCGCGTGAGTTTCGACGTCACGCAGGGCAAGAAAGGCCCGGCAGCGGAAAACGTAAAGCCCCTGTAGGAATTTCCCGTAAACAAAGAAGCACTCCCTTGCCGGATACGGTCTGGGAGTGCTTCTTCATTTTTATCGCTCCCGCGCAGAGCGACAATCAGGGGGTATTCATGGTCCGATCCAAGTACACATTCCAGAAACGGGAAAAGGAAAGAGCCCGTCAGAAGAAACAGCAGGAAAAGGCGGCCCGCCGGATCGAGGCGAAAGAGTCCAAGGCCTTGGCTCGGGCAGAGAACCCGTCGGAAGATCCCGACATCGCAGGGATCGTTCCTGGGCCACAGCCACTGCCCGAGCAGTGGAACGACACCGATCAGTAGGCCGACGGTCTACTTTCTCTCCCCAGCACCAGCCGGTTCCTCCCACCGCTTTCCATCGATAGCCATCCGGATCTCCCGGGCATAGGACGCCACTGTCTCGACAAGATCGTTTCGGCCCGCTTTCTCTGCAATCAGCCGGACCAGGGCGCTGCCGATAACGATGCCGTCGGCAAAAGGCGCGATCGCGGATGCCTGTCCGGCTGTAGCGATGCCAAATCCGGCAACGACCGGCAGATCCGTCTCTACCCGGATCCTCTCCAGATCGTGGCGGACGTCGTCCGGCCGCGGCGTGCTCGTGCCCGTTACCCCCGTAACGGAGATGGCATAGACGAATCCCCTCGCCCGGTGGAGGATTGTCCTCGCCCGCGCCGCGTCCGTCGTGGGCGCAACGAGCGAAATGAATGCAAGGCCCGCCGGATCGCTGTACCGCCTCAACTCTCCGGCTTCCTCGAAGGGAAGATCTACGACGAGAAGCCCGTCTACGCCAGCAGCAGCGGCATGCCGGGCAAACCGCTCGACTCCGTAGCTCAGGATGGGATTGAAGTATCCGAACAGGACCACGGAAATATCGGACCGCCGGCGAAGGGAAGCAATCCTTTCGAGAATCCCCGCCAGGGTTGTCCCCCGCTTCAGCGCCCGCTGGGACGCCGCCTGGATGACGGGGCCGTCGGCCGTGGGGTCGGAAAAGGGAACCCCGATCTCGAGGATATCAACTCCGGCGGCCTCCAGGGCCAGGGCCAGCGCTTCCGTCGTCTGCAAGTCCGGATCCCCCGCCGTCAGGTAGGCCACGAAGACCTTCCGCCCCTCCGCCTTTCTCCGGGCAAACGCCTCCTCAATGCGTCCCATGCTCGTCCTCCTTTCCCTGTCTATTCGCCATGACTTCCGCGTCCTTGTCCCCCCTTCCGGAAAGGTTGACGATCACGATCCGATCCTTCCCAAGTGTCGGCACCAGGGTCATGGCATAGGCGACGGCATGGGCGCTTTCCATGGCGGGGATGATGCCCTCGAGCCGGGACAGCCTCGAGAAGGCCTCCATGGCCTCCCGGTCAAGGACGGCAACGTAACGGGCGCGGCCGGTCGCATGAAGGGCGCTGTGCTCGGGGCCCACGCCGGGATAATCGAGCCCCGCGGCAACGGAATGGGCGTCCCGCACCTGGCCGTAATCGTCCTGCAGCAGGAAGGTCTTGTTTCCGTGGAGGACGCCGATCCGGCCGGCGGTGATGCTGGCGGCATGCATCCCCGTCGCCAGGCCCAGGCCCGCCGCTTCGACGCCGATCATCTCCACGGATGGGTCGTTCCGGAACGGATAAAACAGCCCCATGGCGTTGCTTCCTCCGCCGACGCAGGCCACCAGCACGTCCGGCAGCCGCCCTTCCTTCTCAAGGATCTGCTGTCTCGTCTCCCGACCGATGGCGCTCTGGAAGTCGCGGACCATCATCGGGTAGGGGTGGGGACCCGCCGTTGTGCCGATGACGTAGAAGGTGTCCCGGACGGAGGCGGTCCAG
>CAZXMK010000232.1:0-4807 GCA_964641935.1 uncultured Syntrophaceae bacterium | reverse complement strand
CGTACCCTTTTCGGTACGTCGAATGGCGAAGGATGAGGGAAACGCCGCAGACGGGCGTTTTTCAACAGCCTGGCGGAAAAGCGTCCGCGACGGCGACAAACCCCGTGACAGCCCCGCGCCCTTGAGTGATATCAAGCGGAGGGGACAGAACAGGCATTTCAGCGGTTATCCGTATACAACTCCATGACTTTCGAGCAGAACTCACGGGTCCGCTCGTTTTCGGCGCATCCGAAGATCTTCGCCGGCGGACCCTCCTCGACGATGAGTCCGTCCTCCATGAAGACGATCTCGTTCGCCAGGGCCTGGGCGAAGGCGATCTGGTGGGTCGCCATGATCATCGTCATTCCGTTTTCCCCCAGGTCCCGGATGACCGCCAGGACCTCTCCGATCAGCTCCGGGTCCAGCGCCGAGGTCGGCTCGTCCAGAAGCATCACCTTGGGATCCATGGCCAGCGCACGGGCGATGGAGACGCGCTGCTTCTGGCCGCCGGACAACTGGGCCGGGTATTTTTGCACATGGTCACTCAGGCCGACCCTCTCAAGCTCGGCCATGGCGCGGTCGCGGGCTTCGGCCCGGCTCATTCGCCGGACCTTGACGAGGGCGATTTCCACATTCCGAAGCGCCGTGAGATGATCGAACAGGTTGAAGTCCTGGAAGATCATTCCCACCTGTTGGCGGTAACGGTGGAGTTCCCGGCCGTGGGCGTGCTTGATTTCCCGGCCTTCCAGCCAGACTCGGCCCGCGTCCGGCCGGACGAGGAAATTGATGCACTGGAGGAGCGTGCTTTTCCCGGCGCCGGACGGACCGATGAGAATCTTCAGCTCCCCGTGGCGGATCGAGAGGGAAGTCCCCCGGAGGATCTCCTTCTTACCGTAGCGCTTCTTGATGCCTTCGACCTTCAGGATCGGTTCTTCCATGGTTCAGAACTCGTGATGGGAATAGCCGGGAATGCGGACCTTTTCCTCCAGGAGCCGGAGCCCCCGGATCCCCACCCAGGTGAGGACGAGAAAGATGAGTCCCGCCGCCGCGTAAAGGGGCATGTGCTGGTAGGTCCGGGTGGCGACGAAATGGGTCCGGGCCATGATCTCCGCCACGCCCAGGGCGTAGGTTACGGCGGAGTCCTTCAGGATGATGGAGTACTCATTCGACCAGCCGGGGATGGACAGCCGCAGGGCCTGGGGCAGGAGGATGAACAGGATCGCCTTTGCGTCGCTCATGCCGAGAGCCCGAGCCGCCTTGAGCTGACCCTCCGGCAGGGACAGGATGGCCCCCCGGAATATCTGTGACTGATAGGCCGCGCTGATGAGACCCAGGACAACGACGGCCACCGTGAAGGCGGACAGGTTGATGTCCAGGGCCGTACAGAGGCCGAAGTAGAAAAGGAACAGGAAGACGAGAAGCGGGATCCCGCGGAAGAACCAGACGTACAGGGCGACCAGGGGCCGCAGCCAGCCGGGGCCGTACACCTGGGCCACGGCCAGGGGAACGGCCAGGCAGAATCCGAATCCCATGGCTCCGAGAACAACCACCAGGGTGACAAAGGATCCTTCCAGGAGATAGGGCAGGGCGTCCAGGACGACGAGAAGCGCTTCGGGCATCAAGGTACCGTGGTTCGGGGCGATGCGCCCCCCGTTGACAAACGAACCCTCCCCCGTCGACGGGACGGGGGAGGGTGAACGGAATATACCGGGATACGATCCGGCATTCTATTTCTTGTCGATATAGGTCTTGACCAGTTCCTTCCAATAGGGGGTCTTCATGAGCTTCGTCAATCCTGCATTGATCTTGTTCAGAAAAGCGGTGTCCTCCTTGCGGACGGCGTAACCGAACTGCTCATCGGGCATGCCGAACGTCCCCAGGATCTTCACGGCCTTCTTCTTGCTGATGGCGTCCTTGGCGGGAGCATCGTCCATGGCGGCGGCGGCGATGCGGCCGTTGAGGACGTCCTCGATGGCCAGCGGTGCGGAGTCATACTGGACAAGCTGGAATTTCAGGCCCTTCTTCTTGATGAGATTTTCATCCATCCACTTGGCTTCCGTGGTGCCGCGCTGGACGCCGATCCGGTTGCCCGCCGCAAGGGCCTGCTCCACCGTCAGCCTGGCATCTTTTTTGGCGACAAGCACCTGCTGGATCTTCCAGTAGGGGATGGAAAAATTGACCTGCTTTTTCCGGGCGTCGGTGATGCTCATCCCGGAGGCGACAATGTCGATCTTCCTGGCCAGGAGGCTGGGGACGATGCTGTCCCAGTCCTGGGGCTGGTGCTTGACCTGGAAGCCCTGGTCCTTGGCGATCCAGTTGAGGGCCTTGATGTCGAAGCCGTCGGGAACGCCTTTCTTGTCCACGTAAGCGAAGGGCGGGAAGTTGGCATCGATGCCGTTGATATAGATCTTTTCCGCGGCGGCGGCGGGAGAGATCAGGATCAGACAGAGAATCGCGGCGGCAGCCAGCTGCCATGCCTTTTTCATGGAGATCTCCTTTTTCTTGGGTATTCGGGAGCCGCCCCGCCGGTGGACCGGAGGGGCGGCTTTCCGGGAAGTCTATTTCTGGACGATGTATTCAACCACCGCGTCCACCCGGCGGTTCTTCTGGCGGCCTTCCTTGGTCTTGTTGTCCGCGATGGGCTGAGTCAGGCCGTATCCCTTGGCGGAGATGCGGTCCTTGTCCACCTTGAACTTGTCCACCATGTACTTCGCGACTGCAGCGGCCCGGCGCTGCGACAGCTTCTGGTTGTAAGCCTTGCCGCCGACGTTGTCGGTATGGCCCTCAATGACGACCTTGATCTCCGGATGGCGGTTGATCACGTCGGCGAACTTGGCGATCTCGTCATGGTACTTCTTCTTGACGACCCACTTGGCCGTGTCGAACTGGACGTTAATGGTCGCCCGGCCCTTTTCCAGCATTTCCTTCTCGGTCGCCGTCTGTTCCGCCTTGGCTTCTTCCTTCATCTCCTTGACCGGTTCCGGCGGAGGAGGGGGCGGCGGAGGAGGAGCTACGACCTTGGGCTCCGGCGGGGGCGGCGGAGGGGGAGGAGCGGGTTTCTCGCCGCCGAAGAGGAAGCTCAGTCCCAGGGTGTACTCCAGGTTTTCCATCGTGCTGCCGAAAACGAACGGCACGCGGACGTCGCCCCGCAGGGCCAGCCAGTCGGTCATGAACCACTTCAAGCCGGCGCCGACATCGACCAGGAAGCGGTTCTTATTTCCGACCTCGGAAGGATAGGAGATGGACTGACCGCCGAAGCCTACTGCGAGGTAAGGAACCACTTTGTACTGGGGCATGAGGTACAGCAGACCCTCCAGCCGGTAGTTGAAGACGTTCGTGCTTTCTCTCCTGGCGGCCGCCCAGTTCTGGGCATCCGTGCTCATGACATTCCAGGGAGCGGAGTATTCGGTCCGAACGTAGTCGAAGACGCCTTCCACACCGATGTACCGGGTGATGTCATAGCCGAACCGGATTCCATAAACGGGAGCGTTTTTCAGGTGCTGATCGGAGTTGAAGACGTAGCCTCCGATGAAAGGGGTGACGGAAAACGTGCCGGGACGAACCTCTGCCAATCCCGGCGAAGCCGCAGCCAGGACGAGCAGGACGATAAAACCGCATAAGAATTTCTTCATAGCTTCCTCCTCCATTTTATAAAATACAGGGCTTTGGACTGCTCACACAAAAAACACCAATCCCGGACATCTCCTCCCGAACGGCCTCCCTGCGCACGGGAAAGGAATCCGGAAACTTGACGGAAGATGAATGGAAGGTGCGTCAACCGCTGGTTCATGGTCGGGAAAACACCGCCGTCTTCGTAGTATGCCATGGCCGGACCCGTCATACAGGGGATCTGTGTCCGCATCCGCAGCGGATTTGACGTTATCCTGGAGGTTCATCCGGCTGGAGAGATCCCCATAAGGGTAACGGAACAGGGGCTGGATTTCGTTCATGCCCTGCTTGATCGACCGCGGCGGGATGTTCTCGTCGCTGGACGGCTCCTCCATAAAAGGAAATTTGGATACGGAAGCACCATTTCCATGCTCTGAACACGCGGCGATGGGGAACGGCATTCCCAAGACGACGATCATGATGCCGTTCCCTGCGTCGCAGGTTTAAAATTCTTAAACCATCCTCCGGCCTTCCGTCAACCTGAAAAACGTCGGGTGGCGGTTTTGCCGGTCATGGAGACACAGGCACCGCCTGCCGTTCCGCGAGCTTTTCATGGAAAAAAGAAGCCATCTCTGTTACGCATTCGCCATCATTTGCATCAACGGAGGTTCTTATGAAGACATTCGATCTGTTCAAGCTCGACGGCAAGGTCGCCCTGGTGACGGGCGGCGGGCGCGGAATCGGAAAGTACATCGCCACGGGCCTGGCCGAGGCCGGTGCGGATGTGGTCATCACATCGAGAAAGATGAAGAACCTGGAAGCGACGGCCTCGGAATTGGAGAAGGAGACGGGGAGGAAGGTCGCTCCCATCGCCTGTGATGTGGCAAAGGAAGAGGAAGTCGAGAAGATGGTACAGGCGGTCAGGGAGCGCTTCGGCCGGATCGACATCCTTGTCAACAATGCCGGGGCTACCTGGGGTGCCCCTACTCTCGACTTCCCCCTGGAGCGGTGGGACCAGCTTTTCAGTGTGAACGTCCGGGGCGTCTGGATGCTGACCCAGAAGGTCGCCCGGATCATGAAGGAGCAGGGGGGCGGCAACATCATCAACATCTCCTCCGTTATGGGTTTCCGCGGCTCGGAAGAGCTGGCCCATCCGGCGGTGCCTTACAATTCCACGAAAGCGGCCATCAATGTCCTCACGATGAACTTGGCGGTGAAG
>CAZXMK010000231.1:0-4825 GCA_964641935.1 uncultured Syntrophaceae bacterium | reverse complement strand
TGATCGAACAGGGAGATTCCATGAACAAAATCCTGGACCGCCGGACCCTGAAAGAGGTCCTGTCGGGGCTCCGTGCGCAGGGCAAGCGGATCGCCTTCACCAACGGCTGCTTCGACATCCTCCACGTCGGTCACGTCCGGTATCTGAGGGATGCAAAGAAAACCGCCGACGTCCTGGTCCTCGGCCTGAATTCGGATCGCTCCGTCCGCTCCATCAAGGGAGAGCGGCGGCCCATCGTCCCCGAGGAGGAGCGGGCCGATGTCATGGCAGCGCTGGAGATGGTGGACTATGTCACCCTCTTCGACGAGGACACGCCGGGCGAACTCATTGCGCTCCTGGAGCCGGACGTCCTCATCAAGGGGGGAGACTGGAGCGCGGAGTCGGTCGTCGGCCGGGACGTGGTCGAGCGCCGGGGAGGCCGGGTCGTGATCGTGCCCCTTACGGAAGGGGCCTCGACGACAAACGTCATCGGGAAGGTTCTCGAGGTCTACGGCGCCGAAAACAAGTGAACCCGCGGGATCCGCTCAGATGTTCATGTGCCGGGGTTCGTGGCGGAGGATCCGGCCCGGCAGTTCCCCCGTGTGCTCTCCGCCGTCGATCACCACCCGGCCGTTTACGATGACCTGCTCGATCCCCGCCGGGTACTGGTGGGGATCGCTCCAGGTGGACCGGTCCATGACGCGGTCCGGATCGAACACGACCATGTCCGCGAACCATCCCTTCTGAATCCGCCCCCGGCCGGCCAGCCCGAACTTCTCCGCCGTGAGGGACGTCATTTTCTCGATGGCCCTTCCCAGGGACATGATCTTTTCGTCCCGGACATACCGGCCCAGCATGCGAGGGAATGTCCCGTAAGAGCGGGGGTGCGGCTTGTCCCGGGAGAGGAGCCCGTAAGGGGCCAGGGCCCACCCGTCGGACCCGATCACGACCAGGGGGTGAAGAATGATGCGCTTGAAGGTCTCCTCGTTCAGGGAAAAATTGATCATCCCCACCTGGTCGTTTTCCCGGATCACCAGGTCGAGAATGAAATCGTATGGATCCCGGCCAGAGTCGCGGGCGGCCTGAAGGACCGTCTTGCCCACCAGGCGGCCGCTATTCTCCGTCAGAACGGAGGCGATCTGGATATTGTCCCAGCTTCCAAGCTTTTCCTCCTGCCGGAGGAGGTGCTCCTTCAACTCCCGCTCCCGATCGGTGCCCCGGATCCGGATCAGGTTTTCCCGGATTGAGCCGTCCTTGATCCAGCGCGGGAAAAAAACGCTCAGGAAGGTGGATGTGGCGGTGTAGGGGTAGCGGTCCGCCAGGATGTCCAGCCCGTGGGCCCGGACCTCCGAGATCCGGGAGAGCACCTGGTGGACCTTGGGCCAGTTGCGGGGATAGGCCAGTTTCAGGTGGGAAAGCTGGAGGCTGACCCCGGAGGCCCGGGCCACCGCAATGGCCTCCTCCACCGATTCCGCCAGGAAGTCCCCCTCGTCCCGCATGTGGGTCGTATAGACGCCGCCCCAGTGGGATACGACGGAGCACAGGGCGATCAGCTCCTCCTGGGGAGCGAACATGCCGGGGGGATAAATCAGGCCGGAGGAGAGGCCCATGACACCGCTCTGCATGGCCTGATCGAGAAGCTCCTTCATGCGCTCGATTTCGTCCGGGCGGGCCGTCCGGTCATCCGGGCCGACCACGGACTGCCTGAGACTGCCGTGTCCCAGGAACGTAGCGTAGTTGACGGCCATCCCTCTCCCCGCGAGGGCGTCGAAAAAACCGTTCACATCCCCCCAGGTGAGATCGATCCCGTAGCGGTCCCGCAGCAGGCTCTTCTTCTCCTCCAGGAAGCCACCGGCCAGCGGGAACAGGGTAAATCCGCAGTTCCCGGCGATCTCCGTGGTCACCCCCTGGCGGACCTTGCTCTCCGCCCGGGGGTTGACGAGAAGCTCCAGGTCCGTGTGGCTGTGGGGATCGATGAATCCGGGGGACACGGCCTTCCCGCGGGCGTCGATCACCCGCCGGGAACGGTTTTTGTCGACACCCGGTGCAATCAACACGATGCGGTCCTCCCGGACGGCCACGTCCAGATCAAGGCCCGGCGTCCCGAGCCCGTTGAAAACGTGTCCGCCCCGAATGAGGAGATCGAATTCCCTGTCCGTCTTTTGTGGATTCATGAGGGGAGCCCATGTGTGAGAAGGGCGCCGGTTCCACTCCCGGCCCGACGTCGTTGAATAGAGCAGAAAACGGGAAAAAAGGAAAGTTGGAAAAGATCGGCCGGAAGCTCGGAATCCCCGGCAGGGCGCAAACTTCCCGTTGCAAGATGAAGCACACGTGGTATATACGGTGCGGCTTGAATGCCTGCACGAATCCCGGTAGAATGCCCGTCCGGCCACGGCCGGCGCGACGATCCGGCTTCGGAAAGCAATCACGAGGAGACAGATCATGGCTGACCCGTCGCAGCAGGATGCCTTTGTCAGGGCGATCCAGGCCAAATTCGAAAAGAAGATGAGAGAACACGAAATCGAGCAGCTGGAGTACTGGAAAGGACATCTGGACCGCCTGGCCGCCATGAAGCCCGAGGGCGTCGGCGCCCTCCAGGTTCAGATCCGCAAGGTTGCGGAGATGATGGCCAACCGGATCCGGATGGTCAAAAGAGAATCCTGATGAAAGATCTTGCCAATTTTCTCTTCGAAGTCGGGATGCTCCAGCGGACGCCCCGGACGGGCTTCCAGTTCCTGGGCACCGGTGGGGAGTCCGTGGCGGAGCACGTCCTGCGGACCCTCTTCATCGGCTATACCCTTTGCCGCATGGACGGCCAGGCGGACCTCCGCAAGGTCCTCCAGATCTGCCTGTTCCACGATCTTCCCGAGGCCCGGACGGGAGACATGAATTACGTGAACAAGAAATATGTCACCGTGGATGAAGAAAAGGCTGTAAACGACCTGGCGTCCACCCTCTTTTTCGGCGACGACATTCGCGATGCGATTCGGGAATTCAACGAGAAGAAGACCCGCGAATCATTGATCGCCCACGATGCGGACCAGTTGTCGCTGATCCTGGTCCTGAAGGAACGCGGCGACTTGGGAAATAAATACAGTCCGGAATGGATATCCTATGCCCGCAAACGTCTCTGCACGGAGAACGGCCGGGAACTTGCCGCCGCGATTCTGGAGACGGAATGGTCCGACTGGTGGTTCAAGGAAAAGGGGGACTGGTGGGTAAACGGCAACCGGGGCTGAGGCCGCGAAAGGAGGAGTAGCCATGCATCGCAAGCAGTTCCAACTCATCATCGTCATGGGTCTCTGTGTGCTCCTGCTGTGGGGATGCGCAACCACACAGGAAAAACAGCAGGAATCGGACCGGCGCCTGCGCATGGCCCTGGCATACATGACGTCGGGCCAGTTCAACCCGGCCCTCAAGGAGCTTCTGCAGGCGGAGCAGCTGACCCCGGACAATCCCCGGATCCACTATGCCATCGGCCTCATCTACATGGAAAAGAACATGCCCGCCGAGGCCCTGAAAGCCCTCAACAGGGCACTGGAACTGAAGCCCGACTACTCGGAAGCCCACGTTTCCGTCGGCACAATCTACTATTCCATGGGCCGCCTGGACGAGGCCATCGCCTCCTTCAACCGCGCGCTGTCCAACGTCCTTTACGAAACCCCGGGTCTTGCCTTCTACAACCTGGGACGCACCTACGTCCGGAAGAAGGACAATCCGATGGCCCTGCGCATGTTTGCGGAGGCCATCCAGCGCGACCGGGGCGGCTACCTCGTTCCCCTGGTCGAATTTCACATCGGACTCGTCTGGATGGGGGAGAACAAGTGCGACAAGGCCGTCGTTCACTTCGGAAAGGCGGTGGATCTTTCGGCGGCCTACACGGAGGCGCATCTGAAGCTCGGTGAATGCCAGCTCCGACTGGACAGAAAGACGGAGGCCGTCAAGTCGCTTGAGACAGTCATCCAGCAGGCACCGAATACGGATTTCGCCGCCCGGGCGAGGGAACTCCTGAAACTCCTTTCACGCTGAGGCCTTCCATGGCATCCAAGAAACAGAAGCGATCAAACGAAGTCCGAAACCGCAAAAAGAAAAAGGGCTGGCGGAACCTTGCGCTTTCCGCCGCCGCGCTGGCCGTCGTGGGCCTCCTCATCTTTTTCTTCGTCACACTGTTCGATGCCCTCTTCCCGACATCCGGGAAGGGAACGGCCCAGAGGAAGGAAAAACGGGAGGTAACACTGTACTTTTCGGATGCGAACGAGCGTTTCCTGGTCCCGGAGAAACGGTTCGTTCCGAAAGAGTCGACGAACGAAGAACAGGCCCGGGAAATCGTAAAGGCCCTCCTGGCCGGATCGAAAACGGGCAACACCCCCACGCTGCCGGCAAAGGCGGACGTTCAGGGCGTCAGGATTCTGCAGGACGGAACCGCCGAGGTCAGTTTCAGCAAGGCTTTCGTGAATGCCCATCCAGGAAGCGGGACAAGTGAAACGGCAAGCATTTTCTCCCTGACGAACTCACTGTGCACAAACGTCCCCGCGATCAAGAGAGTCCGGATCCTGCTTGACGGCAAGGAGCTGGCGTCCATCCGGGGGCATATCGACACGCGGAAGCCCTTTGCTCCGCGCGACCTGACGGCGCCAGGCGCCAAGTCCTGAGATCCCGGCGGAACGGACATGTCGGTCAAGACCAAATTATCCAGGATCCGGAACATCGGCATCATCGCCCACATCGACGCGGGAAAAACCACCGTGACGGAGAGAATTCTCTATTACACGGGCCGCTCCTACAAGATGGGCGAGGTTCACGACGGGGAGGCCGTCATGGACTGGATGCCCCAGGAGCAGGAGCG
>CAZXMK010000230.1:0-4869 GCA_964641935.1 uncultured Syntrophaceae bacterium | reverse complement strand
GCCGGTTTCCTTCTCGATGTCCGCGAAGAAGGGGGTGCCGCCGAAGCCGTTGTAGGAGGCCTGCTCGTCCAGGAACGGGAAGCGGAAGACCGTAGCATACTTGACGAAGGCGCTCGATTTCTTCCCGATCAGCCAGGTCAGGCCGCCCTCGGCGGCCTCTCCGTGATGGATCTTTTCCTTGTTCGTGAAGCTCTGGGCGGGAGTGGTGTGATTGTTGTAATCTCCCCCCATTACGGCCCGCTCGTTGCGGTATCCGGCGCTCAGGATCAGGTTCTTGAGGACGCTGAATTCATCCCTGATGTAGAAGGCGAAACTGTTCTTGTACAGGTCCGCGATGGCCGTTCTCGCCGTCCGCTCCCGGTCGACGTAAAACTTCTTGACGTAGGGCTCCCGATAGATGTCCACGCCGGTGGTCAGCTTGTTGTAAAAACCAAAAAACGACTGCTCGAGAATGTATTTCGGCGTGAAGCCGTACGTTTCCGATTCCGTATAGGTATAGAGTGCCCAGGATGCCATGTTGGCATCCAGTTCCTTTTTGCCGTAGGAGGCGATCATCTCCAGGCGTCCGAAGGAACCGAGGAGGGACTCGATCTTCAGGTTCACGTTTGTGTGCTTGTCCAGCGCGTCGTCCTTGTAGCCGCCGGTGGTCCAGTAGGCCGGACGGGCCGGTTCGGCCTGCTGGCGGTCCGAGGCCATTTCGATCCGGGTGAGATTTCCGGGGAGCTCGTACTCGGAACGGTTGAAGGAGACCCCCAGGGAGGCGGAGAGCGCGTCCGAAGCTTCGTAGCGGAAGTTTGCGCCGGCGCTCTGCGAGGAAAGGGTCGAATGCCTGCGGTATCCGAGGCTGAAGTAGTTCTCCCCTTGGACGGAATAGGAGAAGGAGCCCGCCTTGCCGGAAACTCCCGCTTTCTCGTCGTGGAGGCCGTAACTGCCGCCGGTTACGGAGGCGTAGGCCCGAGTCTTCGGCGTTCCCTTCTTCGTGATGATGTTGATGACGCCCGCCACGGCGGCGTCGCCGTAGAGGACGGAGCTCGCCCCCCGGACCACCTCGACGCGCTCGATGCTGGACAGGGGAACCTGGAACCAGTTCACCGAGGTCATGTCCGGGCGGTTCAGGCGCTGCCCGTCCAGGAGGATCAGGGTCTTCCCGAAGGGGTTGTCCCCTCCGAAGCCTCGCAGATCCACGATCGACTGGGGCGAGTTCCCGCTGTACGACCGGACCTGGATCCCCTCCACTTTCTCCAGGACTTCCACGATGTTTGTGGCCCCGGAGTCGCGGATGTCCTTTTCCGTGATGACGGTGACGGCCGCGGGAATGTTGCGGACCTCCTCGGCGCTGCGCGTGGCCGTGACCACGACCTCTTCCATGACGGCCGGGCTTCCGGGCGGCTGGTCCGGCGATGCGGCGGCCGTGGACGGTGAGGCGGCGGTGGGCATGGAGACGCAGGCGAGCAGGAATACGACAAGAAAACAGATGACGCGCTTCATGGGAACTCCTTTCTTCCCCCTCGGGAATCGGAATGATGTTCCCCCGGTCGAGTGTCCTGGCTCGCGGCTTCCTTCAATCCTACTCTCTGCGCCTTCCCGATCCCCCTGGATCAGCCCGGTTCCCCGGTATGGGGCGGGCTGGTCCGGATCCGTGGCCTTCTGCAGATTTCGTTCCGCTTACAGTTGCGGGGCAGCGCCGGCATTCGACCGGCTTCCTCGCTCCGGGGGCATGTTGCAGATGGGTGTAATCCGGGGCTTTCCCGTCTGCGGGTGGCGGTCCACCCGGACGGGCACCCCGAAGACCTTCCGGATGCTGTCCTCCGAGATGATTTTTTCGGGGCTTCCCTCGCCATGGACGGTCCCGTCCTTCAGGAGGACGATCCGCCGGCAGTAGAGGGCGGCCAGGTTGATGTCATGACTGACGGCGATCACCGTCAGCCCCTGCGTCCGGTTCAGGTCCGCCACCAGGCTGAAAAAGTCGCTTTGATGGCGGATGTCGAGATTGGACGTCGGTTCGTCCAGCAGCAGGATCCGCGGCTCCTGGGCCAGGGCCCGGGCAATGAGGACCCGCTGCCGCTCCCCGCCGCTGAGCGCGCTCATGGGGCGTCCCGCCAGCGCGAGGGTTCCCGTTTTCTCCATGGCGTTCCGGGCGATCTGGAAATCCCGCTTTCCCTCGAACCGCCACCGGCCCAGGTGGGGAGCACGGCCCATGAGGACGATTTCCTGGACCGTAAAGGGGAAGATCAGCGGCGAATCCTGGGGAACCACCGCCACCATCCGGGCCAGTTCGTTCCGGTCCAGGGACGCCGCATCAGATCCTTCAAGGAGAACCCTCCCTTCCCGGGGTGCGAGGATTCCGTCGATCAGGTTCAGGAGCGTCGTCTTGCCGGAGCCGTTGGGGCCGAGAATTCCCAGGAACGCGCCGTGTTCGACGTCCAGGGAGACATCCCTGAGCACCCAGGTGCGGTCGTACCGGAACCTTGCCTTTTCGAGGCGAACGGCTGGCATCAGGTGTTCCTTCTCAACAGATACACGAAAAACGGGGCGCCGCAGAAAGCGGTCACAACTCCCACCGGCATCTCCGACGGGGCCAGCAGGGTGCGGGAAAGGGTGTCCGCCGCGATCAGGAAGGCTCCCCCGAAAAGGAGGGACGCCGGCAGGAGCAGGCGGTGATCCGCACCCAGAAGCATGCGCATCATGTGGGGAATGATGAGACCCACGAAACCGATGGTCCCGCAGAACGACACGGCCGCCGCCGTCAGGACGGAGGCCGCCGCCAGCAGGATCTTCTTTGTGCTCTCGACGGAGACGCCCAGGCGCAGGGCCGTCTCCTCGCCGATGACCAGGAGGTTCAGGGAACGCCCGTGGGCGTAAATCAGGATGAACGCGGCCAGGAGAACCATGGCGACGAGGCTGATGTCCTTCTCCGATGCAATCCCGAGGTCTCCCATGATCCAGAAGACCACGTTGTGCACCTCGCTGGAGCTGCTGATGGACAGGAAGAAAAAGACCAGGGCGGAGGTGAATGCGTTGACGATGACCCCCGCCAGGAGGAGCGTGTTGGAGGAGAGGGACGCGTTTTTCCGGGCCGTGCCGAAGACCAGGAAGGTGGCGGCCAGGGCTCCGGCGAAGGCCAGGAGCGGCGTGCCGAAGGGGACAGCGGAGGCGCCGAGAAGGATCCCCGCGACGGCTCCGGCGGAGGCGCCGCCGGAGACGCCCAGGATGTAAGGATCCGCCAGGGGATTGCGGAGGAGGGCCTGGTAGACGACGCCGGCGGTGGACAGGGCGGCTCCCACGATTCCGGCGAAGAGGACACGGGGAATCCGGATCGAGAACAGGATCGTCCGTTCCGGATCGGTGGCCGTCGTCTCTCCTTCCGTCCGCACCTGAAAAAGACTCCTCAAGACTTCCCAGGGGGCGATTTCCGAGGGGCCGACGAAGACGGCGATCAGGGCGACGAGCAGGAAAGCAAGGGACAAAAGGAGCGCCACCCGGATCAGCCGGCCCGGCGTGACGATCTTGTGGAGGGTATCTTCCACGGGTTGCCTCCCTCGAGGTCATGGGGACGGACCGGTCTTCCGGCTTCGGGCGGCCTACTTGCCCGCCTTCCCACCGCGGTTGGTCCGCGGCAGTGGCGTTTCGGGCTTTCGTTCCCTTCACGGCTGCGGGGCAGCGGGGGCTTTCCACCCCTCTTCCTCGGCATCCGTCCCGCGCGGGAAATCCGCGCTCTCGCGGGTATGTAGGAGAGAAAGCCTTTGCTTGTCAAGGTGAAAATGGGCGACCCGGAAAGGGGCGAGGATGCCGGGTCTGTGACTCGAACCTTGCACAGCAGGGGTAAACCTGTTACAAATTCGCCAGAATTCGTCCGACATTTCCTGTACCTGGGAGGAACCGGCGTGACAGAAGAGACGAATACCAAGGAACAACTGGTTCGCAAGATCGGGCAGTTGCGGAGGAAACTCGACAAGCTGGCCCCGTCGGGAACGGACCGCCCCCTCGTGGAGGGACTCTACCGAACCCTGGAACACACTTCCCGGGCAGGCATCTACGTTGTTCAGGACGGCAAATTCCGGTTTGTCAACCAGCACGCGGCGGACTATTGGGGATACCCGCGGGAGGACCTCCTGGGCATGGAGTCCATGAGCCTGGTCCACCCGGAAGATCGGGAACGGGTCCGCCAGGCGGCAATCCAGATGCTCCGGGGGAACAGGACCTCCTCGTACGAATTCCGCACCATCACCAAGAGCGGCGACGTCCGGTGGATCACCGAGGTCATCACCTCCATCCGTTTCAAGGGCAAGCGGGCCGTCCTGGGCAACTCCATGGACATCACCGAGCAGATCGAGGCCCGGGACAAGCTGGCGGAACTGGAGGCCCTGGAGGCCTCTATCCTGGAAGCCATTCCCCACGCCGTGATCGGCCTGAAAAACCGCCGCATCATCTTCGCCAACGACGGTGTCGAGCAGGTCTTCGGCTGGCGGGCGGAGGAACTCATCGGCGCCACGACCCGGGTTCTGTACCGCAGCGACGGTGACTGGGATTCCATCGCCCAGGAACTCTATTCGACCCTCGAGACCCAGCGCACCCACAGCACCGAATTCCCCTGCCGCCGCAAGGACGGCCGTCACATCGAGTGTCTCATCACCGCCTCGCGCATCGGCGAGAGCCTCAAGGAAAAGAACATCGTCATCACTTTCGAAGACATCACGGACCGCAAACTCGCCGAGGAGGCCTACCGGACCATGGCCGACAGTTCCCAGGCGGGGGTCTACGTCGTACAGGACGGGGTCTTCCAGTTCGTCAACGAGAACGCCGCCGGGTACGCCGGGTCCAGCCAGAGGGAACTCACGGGGATGAACTCGCTGCAGCTCGTCCACCCGG
>CAZXMK010000229.1:0-4891 GCA_964641935.1 uncultured Syntrophaceae bacterium | reverse complement strand
GCAGGATATTTGAGAGGAGCTGTCCCTAGTACGAGAGGACCGGGATGGACGAACCAATGGTGTTCCAGTTGTCGCGCCAGCGGCACCGCTGGGTAGCTAAGTTCGGACGGGATAACCGCTGAAAGCATCTAAGCGGGAAGCCCCCCTCAAGATGAGATATCCCTCCTGATGGAGACATCGGGACTGAAGGCCCCTCGTAGACTACGAGGTTGATAGGTCGGGAGTGCAAGCGTAGTGATGCGTTCAGCTTACCGATACTAATTGGCCGTGCGGCTTGACCATATTATTTTCACTCAGAGGGCTTTCACGATTGCAATTGTTGAATACCGGATGATATTCCGGTGGTCATAGCGGAGAGGAAACACCCGTTCCCATTCCGAACACGGAAGTTAAGCTCTCTGGCGCCGATGGTACTGCATGGGTGACTGTGTGGGAGAGTAGGTAACCGCCGGGATACAATATCGAAGCCCCCTCGGGAAACCGAGGGGGCTTTTTGTGGTGCCCGGGTTTGACGGACCGGGGTGTTGGACGAATGGCCGGTGGTGCGCTTTTGTGAATCGGCATGCAATAATGAACCACCTTTAGATGGAATCGGCATCGAAGACCATTCATCTATGGTAGTGTCAATCATGATGCCTGCAGAGATGCATCCGTCACGGAGGTTTTCCTGAGCGCCACGGAGCCTGTCCGGTTCATCTCCTCCACACCGAAGGGATCGAAGTAGGCAAGGACCGCCTCGTTTTCCGCCCGGGATCCGGTGGATTCCAGGATGTAGTAGTTCTGGCTCATGGTGGCGATGCGGCAGCCGAAGCGTTCAATCGCCCGCATGATCTCGATCCGGGTCTCAGGCGCAACCTTGACGCCGAAAATCATCAACTCCCGGTGTAGAAACGTCGGACCGGAAAAATCGGAGACCTCGATTACATCGACCAGTTTGTACAGCTGTTTTTTGATTTTGTCCGTGAAATCAGTGTCTGCAGAGCTTGTAAGGGTGATCCGCGAAATGTCCGGGTCGATCGTCTCCGCGACACAGAGGGTGTTGATGTTGTACCCGCGGCTGCTGAAGACGGCGGCGATTCGGGACAGAACGCCCGGACGGTTGTTCACCAGCATGGAGAGGGTTCGCTCTTCGATGGTCATCTTGTTTGTTCCTTTCCTTCCGTTTTATCCGTTTCAGTCCGCCTGGCCGAAGATCATCTCCACGTTGGAGCGGCCCGGCGGGATGATGGGGAACACATAATTTTCACAGTCCACGACGGCTTCCAGGAGGTAAGGGCCATCGGTTTTCGCCAGAGCATCGATGCCTTCGTCCGGGGCGTTTTCGATCCGGACCCGGCTGGCGGGAATGCCGAAAGCGCGGGCGGCGGCGACGAAATCCGTCCCTCCGCCCAGCTCGATGCTGTTGTATCGACCGTCGAAAAAGAGGTTCTGGATCTGACGAATCATTCCCAGGTGGCCGTTGTTGAAGACGACGATCTTGACGGGAAGGTTATAGTACCGGATGGTGGCCAACTCCTGCATGTTCATGTAGAAGCCGCCGTCCCCCGTAATGGCGATGACGCTGCGGTCCGCCGCCCCGATCTTGGCCCCGATGGCGGCGGGAACACTAAATCCCATGGTGCCCATTCCGCCGCTGGTCAGCAGGCAGCGGGGGGTCCGGGTTCGCCAGGAGCGGACCGTCCAGATCTGGTTGAGTCCCACGTCGGCCACCGCCATGGTTCCATCCGGAAGGGCCTCCTGAATCCTGCGGATAAACTCTCCCGCGGGACCGCAGCCCCGATCGGGGGTCTTTTCGTCTATCGAACTCCGCTCTTCGTGAATCCGGTTCATCCATTCCAGACGCTCCTTCGGCTCGATCATCGGGGTCAGGGCCTGAAGGGCATCGAGGGCATCCCCGGAGAAATGCAGGTCCGCCTTTACGTTCTTGCTGATGGAAGTGGGGTCGATGTCGATGTGTGCAACCGTTGCCAGCGGAGCGAATTCATCAATCCGGGATGTGCTCCGGTCGGTGAAGCGGGTTCCCACGGCGAGTATGAAGTCGGACTGGTGGACGATGCTGTTGGCCAGTTCGAATCCGTGGGAGCCGATGAACCCCAGATTCAGCCCGTTGGCGGCGTTCACCGAGCCCACCCCCATCATGGTTGTAACAAAGGGGATCTGCGTTTTGTTGATCAGGTCTCCCATGAGATCGCAGGCATTGGCCAGCTTGACCCCGCCGCCGATGATAATCACGGGGCGCTCGCTCTGGTTGAGCGCCCGGGCGATCCTCTCAATGGCCTCCCTGCCGTCGGTGCCGTTCTTGATCCCGTTCCGGCGGGGGTTATCCGCCGGTCCCGCTGGATCACATTTTGCCGCAAGGATATCCCGGGGAAGATCGACCAGGACGGGACCGGGCCGTCCCGAGGTTGCAATCTCAAATGCCTCGCGAAGGTTGGAAGCGAGGCTGTGAACGTCCTTTACCTGGAAGCTGTGCTTGGTGACGGGGATGGTCATGCTGATGATGTCCGTCTCCTGGAAGGCGTCGCGGCCGAGAAGGCTTGTGTTGACCTGGGCCGTCAGGGCGACCAGGGGGGATGAATCCATGTAGGCCGTGGCGATCCCTGTGACCATGTTCGTGGCGCCGGGGCCGGACGTGGACAGGCAGACTCCCACCTTTCCGGTAGCCCTTGCATATCCGTCGGCGGCATGGGCCGCCGCCTGTTCATGGCGGACCAGGTAATGCCGGATGGGGCTTTCCATGAGGCGGTCGTTCAACGGGAGGGAATTGGCGCCGGGGAAGCCGAAGATAACATCCACCCCCCTCTCCCGGAGGATCTGGATGACGATGTCCGCGCCGATGGTACTCATTGTTCAGGCTCCTTTCGCTGGTTCAAAATGAAAAAGCCGCAGGCTCTATGCGTGCGGCTTTTCGTGGTAATAAAAAAGCCGCGGTCCGTCCGGGGATCCGCGGCTCGTTTTCCTATGTCAACCCTTCACAGGAACGACGCAGCGGTCCCCGCCCGAACGACTACTACTACGGCTACGACTACGCTGCGGTCTTTCTCTGAAAATGGTTTCACGCTCATCCGTTCCTTTTACGAAAAGTGGACGCTACTGTACCGAAGAAGATGGAAATGTCAAGCTGAAAAAACAAACAGTGCATTCAGAAGGATGCGTCCTCGTCGTCTTCCGGCAGTTTTTTGGGGATCTGGCCGCTGTCCACGACGGAGGATCCCTCCGGCGTGGCTCCTTCCAGGAAAGCCTCGTAAAGGGCTCCTTCGGAATACCGGACCGGCTGTCCGGACCGGGGATCCACCTTGACAAAGACAATTCCCCTGGGTACCGGAAACGGTTCGATGGGTGTTCCCTGGACGGCCTTTTCCATGTAATACAGCCAGATGGGTGCGGCCGCCCTGCCCCCGACCTCCTGTCTCCCCAGGGCCCGTTCCTGGTCGAAACCGACCCAGACACCCGTCACCAGGGAGGGTGTATAACCGATGAACCACGCATCGCGCATGTCGTTGGTGGTGCCCGTCTTGCCGGCGGCGGGACGGCCGATTCCCTTCACCCGGGTTCCCGTTCCGCTCTGAATCACGCCCTGCATGACATAGGTGGATAGAAAGGCGATGCGCGGATCGATGACCTGCTCCTCCCGGACCTGGGTTTCTTCGAAGACCTGGCCTGTCCGATCGACGATCTTGCGAATCATGAAAGGGGTCATGCGTTTTCCCTGGTTCGCCAGGACTCCGAAAGCCCGGACCATCTCCTCCAGGGTGACGTTGGCCGAGCCCAGGGCCAGGGAGAGGTTCCGGGGCAGCGGCGATGCAATCCCCATATTGGCGGCATACGATACGGCATAGTCCACGCCGATGGACTGGAGGATCTTGACGGTGACGACGTTCCGCGAATGGACCAGGGCGCTCCGCAGGGTCGTTGGGCCGTTGAACTTGCCGTCAAAGTTACGGGGACGCCAGTATCCGTCGGGCTTGGAAGGATCCGGGAACTGGAGGGGGGAGTCGTCGATCCGGGTGGACGGGGTCATCTCCTTGTCGAAGGCGGCCGTGTAGATGATGGGCTTGAACGACGACCCCGGCTGGCGGCGGGACTGTGTCGCCCGGTTGAACTCGCTTTTCTTGAAATCCCGTCCGCCCACCATGGCTTTGATGGCCCCGGTGCGTGCTTCCATGCAGTACAGAGCCCCCTGGACGGTCCCGACGGTGTATCTTTCCCGCTTTTCCATTTCCTGGAGCCCCCGCTCCACGGCATCCCGCGCCGCGGTCTGCATGGGGATGTTCAGTGTCGTGTAAATTTCGAGACCTTCCTTGTACAGCACGTCGCTTCCGTATTTTTCCTGGACGTACCGCCGGATGTTTTCCACGAAATAGGGAGCGATCTTGTCCTTGGGCCGTACGGACCGGAGATTCAGCTTTACAGCCAGGGCCGCGTTCTTCTGCTCCTCGGTGATGTACCCGCTTTCTACCATCCGGTCGAGGGTATAGGCCTGCCGCTGTTTCGCGCGTTCCGGATTGTTGTAAGGCGAATAATTGCTGGGTGCCTTCGGAAGTCCCGCCAGCATGGCCGCTTCCGGCAGAGTGAGATTCCGGGCGCTTTTGCCGAAATAGGCCTCCGCGGCCGCCTCCACGCCGTAGGTTCCGTGTCCCAGGTATATGTGGTTCAGGTAGAGGTGGAGGATCTCGTCTTTCGTGAGATAGCGGTCGATCTTGAAGGCCAGGACGGCCTCCTTGATCTTCCGGATGTAGCTCCGTTCGGGTGTCAGAAACAGGGATTTGGCCACCTGCTGCGTGATGGTGCTCCCTCCCTGGACGACCCGTCCCGCCTCGATGTTCTTGAAGAACGCCCTGGATATGCTCTGCAGGTCGAAGCCGCGGTGCTGGTAAAACCGCGCGTCTTC
>CAZXMK010000228.1:0-4918 GCA_964641935.1 uncultured Syntrophaceae bacterium | reverse complement strand
GCCGTTCAAGGGCCGGCGTCCATGCCGGCCCCATCCACTCCGGAGCCGTTCCCATTCGCTTCCTACGTGAAGTTCCGGTGCTGGATGGCCTCGATGAAGTCCAGGGTGCCGGGGGTGATCTGGGCGGCGTTGGCTTCGTCCGTGTCGAGGTGCATGTCCATCCGGTAGGTCGGATGGACGCGGACCAGAACGTCGCCGAAGATGAGCTCCCGGACGCCCTTGACCTTTACCATGACGACGTCCCGGTCCCGGAGGCCCAGGTTGAGGGCCTCCTCGGGGGACATGTGGATGTGGCGTTTTGCCGAAATGACGCCCTTCTCCAGCCGGATCGTGCCCTTTTCCCCTTCCATGACGATCCCCGGCGTGCCCTCCAGGTCCCCGGAGTCACGGATGGGGGCGTCGATGCCGAGCTTGAACTGCTCGGTCCGGGAGACCTCCACCTGGGATTCCTTCCTGAGGGGGCCGAGAATCCGGACCTTTTCGATCCGCCCCTTGGGACCCACGAGATTCACCGCCTCCAAGGCGGCGAACTGGCCCGGCTGGCTCAGCTCAGAGCGCGGCGTCAGGTCCCCGCCGGGGCCGAAGAGGACATCGAAGTCCGCCCGGCTGAGGTGGACGTGGTGGGCCGACGTGGACAGGGGGATGCCCCGGGAGCGGAACTTCTCGATGGTCTCCTGCGTGACCACCCGGCCGAGGGCATGGACCGTCTCCCGGGCGATCATCCGCTCCTCGTCCGCCGGTACGATCAGGATCCGCACCTTCGATTCGGAATCGGAGATGTCGGCGGCCTGCCCCCGGCCCGCCCCGGCCGTCCGGTTCAGCTCGTCGGAAAGGTCGATGCCGAACGTCTCCAGTCCCTGGCACACCCGGGCCCGGATCTCCGCGGAGTTTTCCCCGATGCCGCCGGTGAAGATCAGGACGTCCAGGCCCCCCAGGGCGGCGACGTAGGAGCCGATGTACTTCCGGAGGCGGTAGCAGAAGGCGCTGACGGCGAGCTTGCATTGCGGGTCTTCCGCCTCGGCGCCCTCCAGGACCTCCCGCATGTCGTTGCTTCGGCCGCTGATTCCCTTGAGGCCGCTCTCCTTGTTGAGCATCCGGTCCACCTCTTCGAGGGTCATGCCCCGGTGCCGCATCAGGTGCAGGATCGCCCCGGGGTCGAGGTCCCCGGCCCGGGTGCCCATGATGAGTCCCTCCAGCGGCGTCATGCCCATGCTCGTGTCGATGCTCCGGCCGTGATCGATGGCGCAGACGGAGGCGCCGCTTCCCAGGTGGCAGGAGATGATCTTCATCTCCCCCACGGGCCGCTTGAGAAAGGTCGCCGCGCTCATGGCGACGAAGCGGTGGTTCGTTCCGTGGAAGCCGTAGCGCCGGATCTGCTCCTCTTCGCCGACGGCGAAGGGGATGGCATAGGTGGAAGCGGCTTCGGGCATGGTCTGGTGGAACGACGTGTCGAAAACGGCCACCTGGGGGACCGCCGGCAGCAGCTTCTCCAGGGCCTCGATTCCCTCGATGTTGAACGGGTTGTGGAGGGGTGCGATGGGGATGTAGGAGCGGATGGCATCCTTGACCTCGTCGCTGACGACGGTGGAGCTGGAGAATCGCTTTCCCCCGTGGACGACCCGGTGTCCCACCGCGTCGATCCCGCTCAGGGATCCCAGGGCCTTGATCTCCGGGTCCGTCAGGGCGCCGAGCATGACCGCGAGGGCGTCTCCCACCGTGGCGATCCCCGCGGCGGGCAGATCCTTCCGGGTCTCCGGGGTCCGCACGTGATGGACCGCCTCGCCGGAGCCGATCTTCTCCACGGCCCCTTCCAGGAGGGGCGCCGGAGCGGCCGTGTCGAAGAGCGAGTATTTCAGGGAGGAGCTGCCGCTGTTCACGACCAGGATCTTCATCGGTTCGGAGACGGAGGAGAAATTCAGGTCGTAGGGGTCGGTGTTTTCCCGGAGGGCGACGCAGGCCTTTTCCCGCTCCGCCAGGATCCGCTCGTCCGCGAGAAGCCGCCGGGTGATGATCCTGGTGATTTTTCCCAGGGTCTTGGGATTGGTTGCCACGACCCGGGACACGATCTCCCGGGGGATGCGGATAAGCTTCGACGACCAGCCGGACACGACGCTGGCCATGGCCGGCTCCCCCGTCATGATGGACATCTCCCCGAGGACGGCCCCCCGCTCCAGGGCGGCGATGGGCTTTTCCGTTCCGTCGGGGCAGGGGAGAGTGACCTCCACTTCCCCTTCGTAGACGATCCAGAGGTACCGGCCGATCTCTCCCAGACGGATGATCGGGGCGCCGTCCGTGAATTCCAGGTACTGGGAGTTTTCGGCCAGGAGCGCGATCTCCTCGTCGGTCAGATCGGAGAGAATGTCGACACTCCTGAGAAACGGGGATAGGTCCATGGCGTCCGCTCCTTTCTGCTCTTAAAGGTATTCTTCTTCGCTCATCTCCACGGTCCGGTCGATCTCTGCCTTCAGCGCGGGAGGCAGGCCCGGGATGTCGACACTGAGGAAGCCCCGGACGATGGTCGCCGTGGCCTCGTCTTCCGTGAGGCCCCGGGACATCAGGTAGAGGATCTCCTCCTGTGCGATCTTGCCGACGGCGGCCTCGTGGGACATCTCGACGCCGTCGACCTTTGCCTGCAGTTCCGGGATGGCGTGGATCAGGCCGTCCCGGATCATCAGGCCCCGGCACTCCAGGTGGGCCTTTACGCCGGCCACCTCGCCGATCAGGTCCCCCCGGTTGATGATCCGCCCGCCGTTGGAGATGGCCCGGGCGATGATCTCCGCCCTCGTTTCGGGAGCGGAGAGAAAGATCCGTCCCCCCACGTCGAGCTCCGAGCCGGGGCTTCCCACCAGGAGGCTGTAGAAGCGCGAAACGGCGCCTTTTCCCAGCAGGCGGGTGGTCGGAAACATCTGCAGGGATCGGACGGGCTTCATGCAGATGTAATTGTTCAGGAAAAGGCCCCCTTCCTCGACGATCCCCACGGACCGGGGGCGGACGCTCATTTCCTCCGCCCAGTTGTGGATCATGGTGAAGCTGAGCTTCGCGTTCTTCTTCACGAAGAACTCCGAGATGCCCACGTGGAGCCCCCGCTTGAGGGTCGGGGATGTGGCGCAGCCGGTGATCACGTGGAGCTCCGAGTCCTCCTCGGCGATGATCAGGTTGTGGACGTACTGGCTGATCCCCTCCTTGTGGATATAGAGACAAGCCTGGACGGGGAGGGTTACCTTTGCCCCGGGGAGCGCCCGGATGACGTAGCCGTCATGAAGGTGCAGCTGGGCCGCGGCGGTGTATTTGTCGGCGTCGACGGCGACGAGCTTCCAGTAGTAATCCCGGATCCAGTCCTTTTCCTTCAGGGCTCGTTTGATCGGGAGGACCTCCAGGCCCTCCTGCCCGGAGTGGACGTGGAGGACGCTCGTGTCCTTCTGGACGTACGTCCCGGAGCGGCCCTCCTCCGTGGCGACCACGCCGGATTCCAGGATTCGCTGCCGGTCGATCATGGGCAGTTTCGTCAGGTCTTCCAGGTAGCCGTGGTCCGTCGGCTCCGCCGTGAAGGAGGAGAGATCGATGTCGGGACCGAGGGCGGCCTTCTTCTCCGCGGCCTGTGCGGCCTTGTCGTCCATCATGTCGTGCATCGCACACACTCCTCGTATCCCGCCTGCTTGATGCAGCGGAAAATCTCCAGGGGGTTCTGCTTGCAGGTCATGACCCCGTCGTACAGCACCTGGCCCCTGTCCGCCGTCACGTAGTCGAGGATGAAGCCGGTGTGGGTAATGATGAGGCCCATTTTGGTCCGCTGCCGGAGGCGGTCCTTCTGCGAGAGGTCCGCCTCGATCCGGAAGTCCCTCTGGAGCAGTTCGCTGATGGTGTTGCCGATGAGGGCGATGTTTTCCAGGTCCACGCCCGATTCGGGCTCGTCGAAGAGGAGGAGGTCCGCGTCCTGCGCCATCAGCTGCAGCAGTTCGGAGCGCTTGATCTCGCCGCCGGAGAAGCCGGCGTTGATGTCCCGGTCCAGGAAGTCCGTGAAGTTGACTTTTGCCGCCAGGGCCTCCACGTCCACAGACCTGCGCCCGCAGATCTGAACCATCTGGCGGGTCTTGAGCCCGTGGATCGTAGGCGGCCGCTGGAAGGACATGCCGATTCCCAGGCGGGTCCGCTCGTTGACGGGCATGTGGGTGATGTCCACGCCCTTGAACTCGATCTTTCCGGCGGTCACCCGGTACTGGGGGTAGCCGAGAATGGTCATGAGGAGCGTCGTCTTGCCGGACCCGTTGGGCCCGAAGAGGATGTGGGTTTCTCCGGGCTTGATCTCGAGATCGATGTGCCGGAGGACTTCCCGGTCGCCGATGCTCACTTGCAGATCTTCGATTTTCAGCATGGCCTCCTCCTTTGCAGGGCGGGGAAAAAGGGACGGATCGGGAAGCCTTCCCCTTTCCCGACCGGTCAGGATACCAGTTCCTCGATGACTTCGCGGACCGTCTTGACCTCCCGGATGAGGGCCGCCACCTGGCCGGCCCCGGCGGGGAAGAGATCGAGGTCCCCGGCGAGCCAGCCCTTGGGCGCATCGAAGAGACTGTACCGCTCCGACAGCGTGACCTGGGGATCGTTCATCTCCTTCTCGAGTTTCGGATTCCGGATCACGCGCATGTTCATGTTTCCCAGGTTGAGGAGGACCGTTCCGCCGTCCCCGCACTGCAGGATGGCTTCCTTCCAGGCGGCCGGGGCGGGGCTTTCCACCGTGGCGATGAGGCGCGTCCCGATCTGCACTCCCTGGGCGCCCAGGGCCAGTGCCGCCCGGTATCCCCGGCGGTCGGCGATGCCGCCGGCGGCGACGATGGGAACCCTCACCGCGTCGGCCACGAGGGGAACGAGGACCAGGGTCGAGGATTCGGAACCGAGGGACCGGAGCCCGCCCGATTCGGAG
>CAZXMK010000227.1:0-4933 GCA_964641935.1 uncultured Syntrophaceae bacterium | reverse complement strand
GGGTGAACATCATCTATTCGGAACCGGACCAGAATCAGGGCCTCCTGGAAATCCGGAACATCCTCAAGGAATTCGAAAGCGGTGCCGCCCGGTCCGGGGAGCTCTTCACCATGCTGAAGGAGGCGGAGAGCCGCCTCGACAACGATGCCCGCCTGGCGGCGAGCATGGAAGAGAACAAGCGGGTGGTCCTGCCCCTGTTTTTCCAGATTGGAAACGCCTTCGGCGGCGAGCGGAAGGACATGCCGGAAGTGCTGAAACGCAACTCCGTGTCGCTTCCCGGCCTCGCCAGCGGACTGACGGCCATCGAGATCACGCCCCCGATTCCGGAGTTTGCCGAGAGAGCAGCGGCCCTGGGTCACCTGAACGTCCTCATGGACCCCGATGGCGCCGTGCGAAGCGCACCCCTCCTGATCAACTATGAAAACCGCTTCTTCCCGTCCCTTCCGCTGCAGATGACCCTGCAATACCTGAATTACGGCATCGGCGACCTGACGGCCCGGGGGCAGGAGCTCCGCATCGGGCGCCTGGTCATTCCCGTCCAGCCGGACAATCGAATGTTCGTGAGCTACTCGCGGTTTCCAACGGTCTATTCGTTCGTGGATGTGGCCAGCAACAAGGTGCCGCCGGAGGCGTTCAAGGATAAGATCGTACTGATCGCCCTGAATGCGGTCGGCCTGGGGGCGTTCCAGTTGACGCCCGTAGGGCCCAACGTCCCGTCGTTTGTGGGGCTGGCGAATGTCATCACTGACATCATCGACAACCGAGATTTCGTGGTCCGGCCTGACTGGGCCTTCTGGGTGGAGATTGCGGTGACGGTTCTATTCGGCCTCTTCCTGGCCCTGGCCATCCCCCATATGAAGGCCTGGCTGAGTGCCCTGATCTCCCTGGTCCTGCTGGTGGCGTGGTGCGGTGCGTCCATGTTTCTCCTGGTTTCCCAGGGCTGGTGGATCAAGATGACCTATCCCGCCGTGCTGCTCCTGGCGGGTTACATCGTGCTCGTCTCGAAGCGGTTCCTCTGGACGGAGAAAACCAAGGAACACATGGAGGCGGACGGCATTGAGACGAACAAGATGCTCGGACTGTCCTTCCAGGGCCAGGGGATGCTGGACATGGCCTTCGACAAGTTCCGCAAGTGTCCCGTGGAGGACGAGTCGGTGAAGGATCTCGTCTACAACCTGGGCCTCGACTTCGAGCGGAAGCGGATGTTCAACAAGGCCGTGGCGGCCTATGAGCACATCCGGACGGCCGGGCCGTTCAAGGATGTGGACGACCGGATCAAAAAGCTCAAGGTGGCCGGAGAAACAATGATCTTCGGCCTCGGCGGCGCCAAGAAGGACGGGACCGTCCTGATCGACAGCGCCGAGACGAAGCCGACGCTGGGCCGGTATGAGGTCGTAAAGGAGCTCGGCCGCGGCGCCATGGGGACCGTCTATCTGGGGAAAGACCCCAAGATCAACCGGGAGGTGGCCATCAAGACCCTCCGGTACGAGGACATCGACGAGGAGCAGCTGGCGGAGGTGAAGAAGCGGTTCTTCCGCGAGGCCGAGGCGGCCGGACGCCTTTCGCACCCGAACATCGTCACCATTTATGACGTGGGCGAGGACTATGAAATCGCCTACATGGCCATGGAGCTTCTCTCCGGCTCGGACCTGGCGAAATACTGCCAGAAGGAAAACCTCCTGCCCCTCCACGAGGTGGTGCGGGTTGTGACGGCTACCGCGAATGCCCTGGATTATGCCCATGAGCACGACGTCGTCCATCGGGACATCAAGCCGGCGAACATCATGGTCCTGAAAAACGGCGAGGTACGGGTCGCCGACTTCGGCATCGCCCGGGTGGTCACGTCTTCGAAGACCCAGACGGGGGTTGTCCTGGGAACGCCAAGCTACATGTCTCCGGAGCAGATCGCGGGACAGAAGGTGGACGGCCGGTCCGACCTGTTTTCCCTGGGGGTGGTACTCTTCGAGCTTTTGACGGGGGCGAAACCCTTCCAGGGAGACAGCATCGCCACGCTGATGTTCAACATCACGACGGGGCTTCCGCCCCGGGTGGCCGAGCTGGTTCCGGACATTCCGCCGGCCATGCAGGCCATCCTGGACAAGGCCCTGGCCAAGGACCGGGAACAGCGATACCAGAAGGGATCGGAGATGGCCGAGGACCTTGCCCAGGCCCTCAAATCGTAAGAAGGAGGCTCCCGAGGAATGCTCCGGATTGCCGCGAGAACCGACACGGGACGGGTCAGGGCCAACAACGAGGACAGTTTTTACGTCCGCGGGGACAGGGGCCTCCTCGTCGTAGCCGACGGCATGGGAGGGCATGCCTCCGGAGAGGTCGCGAGCCGGATGGCCGTGGACATCATCCGGGACTACTTCGACGACGCGGCCGGCGAAAAAGGCTTTGTTGGCGATTTCGATCCGTCCTGCCTGGATGGGACGAACCGGCTGGGGGCCGCCATCCGGCTGGCCAACATGGCCATCTTCGAAGCGGCGGCGGGCCAGGCGAAGTATGCCGGTATGGGAACGACGGTTGCGGCGGTGCTGATCCAGGGTAACCGTATGGGCATCGCCCACGTGGGAGACAGCCGCGTCTACCTGGCCCGGGCTGGGGACCTGGTCCAGCTGACGGACGATCATTCTCTCGTGGCGGAGCAGCTCAAGCGGGAGATGATCACCCCCGAGGAAGCCGCGGCGGCGGAAAACCGGAACATCCTTACGCGGGCACTGGGCATTGCGCCGGAGGTCCGGGTGGATCTCGACGAGATGACCGTGGCCGGCGGGGACAGGATTGTTCTCTGCTCCGACGGACTGAACACCATGGTCTCCGACGGGGAGATCCTGTCCGTCGTCGAGGCGGCGGAGGATTTCGATGCGGCCTGTGACAGGCTGATCGCGATGGCCAATGACCGCGGCGGACGGGACAACATCACCGTGGTCCTGGCGGAAATCAGGAAGAAGAAGGGTCCGGTCGCGTCCATCTGGCACGCGTTGACAACATGGTTCAGGAGGTGAGGTATGGCAAGGGTTCTGCTGAAGTTCAAGGAGGCCTTGATCAAAGAGATCCCGCTTGACAAGCCCGTCATCACCATCGGCAGAAAGGCGGAAAACGATATCGTCATCGACAACCAGGCCGTCTCGGGCTTCCATGCCAAGATCCTGGCCGAAGGCGAGGCGTTTGCCATCGAGGACCTCGGGAGCCTCAACGGCACCTTCGTGAACGGGCAGCGGGTGACGAGGATCGACCTGGACAACGGCGACATCGTCCTGATCGGGATTCACAGCCTGGAGGTGGAATGCCCGCCCCGCAAGGATGCGGACAAGTTGGCACAGGCCGTGAGAGGACGGTCCATGGACGAGACAATGGTGATCGATCCGGCGTCCCAGAAGCGGATGCTGGAGGCGACCGCCAAGGCCGCCGAGGAGGTCCTCGGGGGGTTTGTCGTCGTCGAGGGCTCCTCGGACAAGCGGGAATACGAGCTCAAGGACCGGGTGGTGACGATCGGAAAGGACGACAGCGCGGCCATCCGCCTGAAGGGATTCTTCGCGCCGGCCGTGGCTGCCCTGGTGAACCGCCGCAGGGAAGGGTACTTCATGACGCCCGCCAGCGGTAAATCCTTCAAGGTGAACGGCCAGGACGTGAAGACCCGCTACGACCTGAAGGACGGCGACCTGGTGGAGGTCGGCAACCTGAAGATGCAATTCTTTATCAAGGAGTGAATCCATGAAAAAGTTCATCGTCAACGGGGTGATTCTGATTGCAGCGGGGTTGCTGGTTCTTCCGGTCCTGTCGGGGTGCATGGTCAAGGAGAGCACGTACCTGAAAAAGGTGGAGGAAGAGAAGGCGCTTCAGCAGAAGTACAACCAGCTGGAGAAGGAAAAGGCCGATGTCCTCCAGAAGAAGGAGGAATGCGACCGCGACCTGCAGCGGATCATGACCGAACTCCAGCAGAAAAGCGTCGATATCAAGTCGCTGCAGAAGAAAAAGGAGGAGATCCAGACGGAGAGCCAGGCCTACAAGGACCTGCTCCGGGAAATGAAAGGCGAGATGGCCAGGGGCCAGGTCACCATCGAGGAGCTGAAGGGAAAGCTGACCCTCGGACTGGCGGACCAGATCCTCTTCGACTCGGGCCAGTCGGAGGTGAAGAAGGACGGCCTGGCGATTCTCAAGCGGATCGTGGACATCCTGGGCAAGGTGCAGGGAAAGGCCATCCGTGTCGAGGGCCACACGGACAACGTGAAGATTGCGGGCCGTCTGGCCCGGCGTTTCCCGACCAACTGGGAGCTCTCGGCCGCCCGGGCCATCAATGTCACCCGTTTCCTTGAAGAGAACGGGATCGACCCGAATATCCTGTCGGCCGCCGCCTACGGCGAGTACAAACCCATCGCGGACAACAGCACGCCGGAGGGACGCCAGAAGAACCGGCGGATCGCCATCATTCTCCTGCCGAAGGACTGAGGGGGAGGCGAACCGGGATTCATCACGAAGGGGTTGGAGGGGAGGGGAGAGCCGGAACCCCGCCTCCGACCCCTTCCTGTTTTCGTATTGAGGGGCATCGTAGAGGAGCCATGCCGGGAAAAACAATCACCGAAAAGATCATCGCCGGTCACCTGGTAAAGGGGACATTCGGGCCCGGCGAGGAGATCGCCATCCGCATCGACCAGACCCTGACCCAGGACGCCACGGGAACCATGGCCTACCTGCAGTTCGAGTCGATGGGAATTCCCCGTGTCCGGACGGAGCTGTCCGTCAGCTACATCGACCACAACACCGTGCAGATCGGTTTCGAGAACGCCGACGACCACCGCTATCTCCAGACAGTGGCCGGGCGATACGGCATCCACCTATCCCGGGCGGGAAACGGCATCTGCCACCAGGTGCACCTGGAGCGGTTCGGACGCCCCGGGAAGACCCTGGTCGGCTCCGACAGCCACACCCC
>CAZXMK010000226.1:0-4945 GCA_964641935.1 uncultured Syntrophaceae bacterium | reverse complement strand
GTCCTTCAGCTCCTCAATCCCCGGGACCCCGAGACGGGCGAGACAATCCCCTTCAGCAAGGAAAGCCAGGAAATGACCGAGTCCCTGGCCTCCCAGGCCGCCGTGGCGATCACCAACAACCGGCTGATCGGAGACCTGGAAGAACTCCTCGAATCCTTCATCCGGACCATCGGCAGCGCCATCGACGAAAAATCGCCCTATACCGGCGGCCACATCCGGCGCGTGGCCGAACTGACCATGGACATCGCCGATCGAATCAACACCGCGACGGAGCCGCCGTACGGCGACTACCACCTCACCGCCGACGAGATGCGGGAATTGCGACTCGCAGCATGGCTTCATGACGTCGGCAAGATCACAACGCCGGAGCATGTTGTGGACAAGGCCACGAAGCTGCAGACGATCTGCGACCGGATCGACCTTCTGAAGGCCCGGGGCGAGATCATCAAGAAGAACCATATCATCGATGTCCTGCGGCAGAAGTTGGGCGGCGACGGCGCAGGAAAGGACATCCCCGATGCGGACTATGAGGACGACTTCACCAGGGCCATCGACGATGACCTGACATTCCTGGAGATCACGAACCAGGGTGGGGAATTCCTTCCGGACGAGAAGGTGAAGAGGCTGCAGGCCCTGACGGAGGCGACGTATTGCCTCCACGGCGAGGAAATGCCGGTCCTGACACAGGATGAATGCGCGAACCTCAGCATCCGCCGGGGAACCCTGAACGACGAGGAGAGGGAGATCATCAACAACCATACGGTGGTGACCTTCAAGATGCTCTCCCAGCTGCCGTTCCCGAAAAAGCTCAAACACGTTCCGGAATATGCTGCATCTCACCACGAGCGCCTGGATGGCACCGGCTACCCGCGCGGACTCAAGGAAAGCGAAATTCCCATCCAGGCCCGCATCCTGGCCCTGGCGGACGTCTTCGAGGCCCTCACGGCGCGGGACCGGCCCTACACGAAGGGCAAGACCCTGGCGGAAGCCCTCAAGATCGTCGGCTTCATGGTGAAGGACCGGCACATCGACGGGGATATCTTCAACCTGTTTGTGCGGGAGAAGCTTTACTCGGATTATATACGCCGGGAGGCCCCCCACCTCTTGGCGGAATTGGAGGGCGGCGAGTCGGGGGCATCCTGACCCTTTTTCAGGGAATCGATTTCCTTCTGAATCCGCCGGGACTTTTCCGGGTCCCGCCCGAGGAGTTTCCGGGCCTCTTCGAGATGGTAGAGGGCGTTGTCCTTCCGTTTGTTTATCTTCAGGAACAGGCCGTAGAAATAGTGGTAATCCCCGGTCCGGCCCGTTTTGCCGTAAGCCATGGCCATGTTGTACAGGATATCCGCCTCCCGGGGCGGATCGTTCTCCAGCCGCCGGTACTGCTCCACGGCGGCTTCGTAATTTCCCATTGTCCCGTAGGCTCTTCCCAGGTAGAGCAGGGCCTCCATGTCGTCCCGGTCCAGTTGCAGGGCCTTGCGCAGCGGTTCGACGGCCTCCTGCGTCCGTCCGGTCTTTACATAGACGATTCCGGTTTCTCTCTGGATGTCCACGTCGTTCGGGGCTTCCTTCAGGATCTGGTGAAAAATCTCCAGGGCCTCGGACACGCGGCCGGTTCTTTCCAGGGAGACCGCCAGGCCGAGCCGGTCGTCCAGGGAAGCCGGATTCTTCTTAACCCGGTCCCGGAAATAGGCGTAATTGGCCTGTGCATCCGGTCTGGTCAGGGCCATCTCGATCCTGATCCTGTCGAACCGTTTCGTGAGGTTGTCCTTCCCCTTCTGCTTCCGGTAAACCGTCTGTAGCATGCCGTCCAGGTAGCGGATCCGGTCGTCCGTTCCCGGGTGGGTTTTGAAATACGAGGGGACGGTGCTCGAGTAGAATTCGTACCGCCTCATCAGGCGCAGCATCTCGACCGAACTCCGTCCATCATATCCTGTTGCAATAAGGTAGGAAAGACCCAGGCGGTCCGCCTCTTCCTCGTTTTCCCGGCTGTACTGCAGGTTGAGTGTCGTTGCCGCGGCAAGGGAGAAGGCCATGGCTCCGACGGCCAGGTCGCTGCCCCCGCCCAGGAACGCCCCGGCGAGAATGGCCGCCAGGGCGGCCACATTGACCTTCGTTGATTTCTCGATAATCCTGGCTATGTGGCGGGCATTCACGTGGGCGATTTCGTGGGCGATGACGCTTGCCAGCTGGGCCTCGTCGTCGGCCATGGCGATGAGTCCCCGGCTGACATAGACGTATCCCCCGGGAGTGGCGAAGGCATTGATGGCGGAATCCTTGTAGACGGAGAAACGAAAGTCGAAGGGTGCCTTGCTGCTGTGAGAAAGGATGCTGTCGCCCAGCTCCGTGATGTAGGACTGGACGCGCTTTTCCTTGTACAGGGCGTTGCTCTTCTCCATCTTCTCGTAGAATTCCCGTCCCACTTTCCGCTCGTCCTCCAGGGTGAAGGCGGCAAAGGCAATGCCGGCCGTCATGATGACGAAGCAGGCGGTCAGCCAGATCACCATGGCGACCAGTACGGAACGGTTTGTCATGTTGGATCTCCTCATCGTTCTCTTCTATCGTCAGGAACGCAGGCCTTCTTACTTTATCGGGGCCGGCGGAATCACGAGGATCTCCACCCTCCGGTTTTCGTGACCGCTGCCCTTCGGAAACAGGGGATCCGATGTTCCCGCGCCGGAGGCCTCGATGGCCGGGTCCGCGACGCCGGCTATCAGGAAAGCCTTCCGGATCATCTGGGCCATGCCGTCCGTAGCTTTCTGATCCTCCGTCCGCAACGGTTTCCCGGATCCGTGGACCATGACGGCCAACCGTGTTCCAGGGTAGGCTTTCACAACGTCCGCGATGCGCTGGATGTGAAGCGCCGCCTGCGGGGCGAGAGAGGAGGGTCCCTTGGCTGCGGTGCGGATCAGATCGTCTCTGGGAATCACGAGCGTCGTTCCCTTGTTCGACGGGCGGGACAGATAGGCGAGCTTCTCCAGGGAATGCTGAAACTCGACGGATCGGGTCAGGGAGAGGACTTGGCCTTTCAGGCTTGCCTGCTCGGCTTTCAGCCGTTCGACCTCCTTTTCCAGTCCTGTCCGGGCTGTCCGCAACGAGGCCAATTCTCCCGACAGGCTTTTCATCTCGCTGGGAGGGGTTCCCGCCTTGTCACGGAGCCGGCGAATTTCTGCCTCCTTGTCTGCAAAGACCTTGATCTTTGCTTCGGTCTCCGGGATTGCCTTTTCCAGCCTCACGTTCTCCCGCTCATGGGAGATCTTTTCCAGCCGGGCCATGCCGGTCGAGGCAGCGATCTCCGCCATCTCCGCCCAGTAGAGAATATCCGGGAGGACTTCCGGATTCAGCTTTCCCCGCCAGGATGTGTTCCTGTCCAGGGTCGACTGGGCGTTTCCCAGGTATACCCGGGATTTCTGAAGCTCCGCTGCCGTGACTTTCAATTCATCGCTTTTGGCGGTTGTCTTTTCGATGACCGTACGGGCCTTCTGAATGGCGAACTTGGCCTGTTCTTTTTCGTCGGCCAGGACCGGGACAGCGAGGGCGATGCACAGGACCGGGAACAGCAGGAAGATGAGAAACCGCTTCATGGCTTTTCTCCTTTCCCGGCCAGGATGTCGTCGAGCCGTTTCTGCAGTTTGTCCAGCCTGGCACGGGTCACGGCGGTTTTCTCCGCCGCTTCCCGTTCCTCCGTCCTTGCCTTTGCCAGTTCCATCTGGAGAACGGCCATGTCCAGTGCCGTCTTCGTGGTTCCTTCGTTCCCGCTGTCGGCGGCTTCCTTGGCTTTCGCCAGGGTCTGCTGGGTCGCTTCCAGAACGTCCCGGGCGTAGATGCCGGCTTTGGCCTGACGCATCTCCTCGAGGGAGGCCTTGGCCTGGCGATAGCGATCCATGACGGCCGGGGATACACGTTCGGCCGCTGCGGCGATCGGGCCGGCCAGGATTCCCAACAACGTAAAGAAGACAATCAACGGGCGCATGGTTTCCTCCTGCCTGGGGGATTATTGCCGGTGGATACGGACCGGCGGATATGAAGGCGAGTTGTTTGTGTGAATGAACGTTATACCCTTCCAGGGGGGAGCGTCAACGGATTTGTAGCCTTGTGTTTGTCGCTGCGATGCGGTTCGGGGCCGCCGGGGCGCCGGTCGATTCATTCCTGTCGGAGTCGTCCGCCCGGTCCCGCGCCGATCCGCCGCCCCAGCAGAGCAAGGTCTTCCTTGAGGCGCATCAGAAGGATGTCTCCATCCGGCACGGCGGATTTGCCCGGATAGATGTCGTATCGGGCGCGCAGCGATTCGGGGGTGAAATCGGGCATGACGACATTGGCTCCCGCCCGGAGGGCCTGGATCCGGCCTTCCGACTGCAGGGTTCCCAGGGCCGTCGTGGCGGGGATGTTTGTGTCCCGGGTGAGCAGGCGGGCCAGGGCGAGGACCCGGAGCGTCCTTTTCAGGTCGCCGCCCGGCATACCGGCGAGGGGTGTTCCCGGGTGGGGAATGAAGGGGCCGATCCCCAGCATGTCCGCATCGAGGGAGCGGATCAGGAGCAGGTCGTCCGCCAGGATCTCCGGCGTCTGTCCGGGCAGGCCCACCATGTTTCCCGCTCCCACCTCGTAACCCAGGTCCCGGAGGTCCCTCAGGCAGCGGAGGCGGTCCTCCAGGGCGCAGCCCGGCCGGAGCCGCCGGTAGAGGTCCGGCGAAGCCGTTTCATGCTTGAGGAGGTAGCGGTCGGCACCGGCCTCGCGAAAGGCCCGGTAGTCCTCCCGGGACCGCTCCCCAACCGACAGCGTCACGGCCAGGCCCGTCTCGTCCTTGATCCGGCCGACCAGCCGGCAAAGGTCGTCGCGGGAGTATGCGGGGTCCTCACCGGACTGGAGGACCACCGTGCCGATGTCACGATCCTGGATCCGGCGGACGGCGGCGAGGACGTCGTCCTCGTCCATCCGGTAGCGCACGACG
>CAZXMK010000225.1:0-4947 GCA_964641935.1 uncultured Syntrophaceae bacterium | reverse complement strand
CCACGAGCGACAAACCCAAGAGCCGGTACTCCGGCGACCGGGATCTGGAAAACCCCCTGGCGGCCGTGCAGATGGGCCTGATCTACGTCAACCCGGAAGGCCCGGACGGCAACCCGGATCCGGTCGCCTCCGGCCGTGACGTCCGGGAGACCTTTGCCCGCATGGCCATGAACGACGAAGAGACCGTCGCGCTCGTCGCCGGGGGCCACACCTTCGGCAAATGCCATGGCGCCGGTCCGGCGACCCACGTGGGACCCGAACCGGAGGCCGCCTCCATCGAAGAGCAGGGTCTCGGCTGGAAGAGCAGCTTCGGCAGCGGCAAGGGCGGCGATACGATCTCCAGCGGCATCGAGGGCGCCTGGAAGCCGAACCCCACCAAGTGGGACCTGGGTTATCTCAGGGTGCTGTTCCAGTACGAGTGGGAACTGGTCAAGAGCCCGGCCGGTGCGAACCAGTGGCTGGCCAAGGATGTCAACGACAGGGACATGATCGTCGACGCCCACGATCCGTCCAAAAAGAACCGGCCGATGATGACCACGGCGGACATCGCCCTGCGCGTCGACCCCGTGTACCGCGAGATATCGCTGCGCTTCCTCGAGAACCCGGACCAGTTCGCCGACGCGTTCGCCCGGGCGTGGTTCAAGCTGACCCACCGCGACATGGGCCCCCGCTCGCGCTACCTCGGCCCGGAGGTCCCGGCGGAGGAACTGATCTGGCAGGACCCCGTCCCGGCGGTCGATCACAAACTGATCAACAAGAGTGACATCGCCGCCCTCAAGGCGAAGATCCTGGCCTCCGGCCTCTCCGTGTCGGAGATGGTCTCGACCGCCTGGGCATCGGCGTCCACCTTCCGCGGCTCCGACATGCGCGGCGGGGCGAACGGTGCGCGCATTCGGCTGGCGCCGCAGAAGGATTGGGAAGTCAACGAGCCGGCCCGGCTGGCAAAGGTGCTCGGTACCCTGAAGGGGATTCAGAAGGAGTTCAACGGCGCTCAGGCCGGCGGCAAGAAGGTATCGCTGGCGGACCTGATCGTTCTGGCCGGTTGCGCCGGCGTCGAGCAGGCGGCGAAGAATGCCGGTCACAAGGTGACCGTCCCCTTCTCGCCGGGACGCATGGACGCCTCGCAGGAGCAGACCGACACGGCCTCGTTCACCGTTCTCGAGCCCAAGGCGGACGGCTTCCGCAACTACATGAAGGCCAGATACAGCGTACCGGCGGAAGAGCTGCTGGTTGACAAGGCGCAACTGCTGACGCTGACCGCCCCCGAGATGACGGTTCTCATCGGCGGCATGCGGGTCCTGAATGCCAATTTCGGGCAGTCCCGGCACGGCGTTTTCACAAAACGGCCGGAGGCGCTCACGAACGACTTCTTCGTGAACCTCCTTGACATGGGAACGGAGTGGAAGGCGACGTCGAAGGACGGGGACCTGTTCGAAGGGCGCGATCGCAAGACGGGCGAACTCAAGTGGACCGCCACCCGGGTCGACCTGATCTTCGGCTCGAATTCCCAGCTCCGGGCTCTGGCGGAAGTCTACGGATGCGAGGACTCCCCGGAGAAGTTCCTCCACGACTTTGTCGCGGCATGGAACAAGGTCATGAACCTTGACCGTTTCGACCTTGCCTGATCGCAGCACAAACGGCTTCGAGGGTTTTCGACGGAGCAGCGGGGAATAACGGCACGGGCCGTGTGATCCGGTCCATTTCCGGATCACACGGCCTCAGGCTGAACTTATTTTCTGAAGAGCTGTACCAGAACTCCCTTGTCGATCTTCATGGAGGCGTTCTTCGGCATGGTCTCCACAAATTGGATCACCCTGGGTTTCTTGTAGCCGCTCAAATCCTTCCGGCTGCTGCAGTAATCAAAGATCTCCTGCTCCGTCAGGCTCGGGTCCTTCTTCACGATCACGGCGGCCACCTGCTGCCCCCAGTCGTCATGCGGAATTCCGAGGACAAAGGCCTCCGCCACCTTGGGATGGCCCGCCAGCACGGGAATGATCTCGCCGGGATAGATATTCTCGCCCCCGCTGATGATCATGTCGTCCACCCTTTCTTTAAAGAAAAGATAACCGTTCCCGTCCTGGACGAAGACGTCTCCCGTACGCTGCCAGCCGTCGGAAGCGAAAAGCTTCCGGGTGTCCTCCGGCTTGTTCCAGTAGCCGGGGGTGACGTTGTCGCCGATGACCAGCAGCTCTCCCGGTTGCCCCGGAGGCACATCCTTTCCCTCCGCATCGACCAGCCTGCCCTTCATGATCTGGGTCAGGAGCTTCCCGACGGAACCGGGGACGCGGGTGTCGTTGGAGTCGTAGTTGATCGACGAGCCGACATGTTCCGTCCGTCCGTAAAGCTCCAGGGTTCTGACCTCGAATCTGCTTTCAAATTTCGCATACATCGCCGCCGGAATCGGCGAGCCGCCGAAGGCGACATGGTGCAGGGAACTCAGGTCATACTTGTCCGGATTTTCCACTGCGGCCAGTTGGGCGCCCATCAGCCCCACCAGGAAGGCCCAGGTCACCTTGTGCTTCTCCACGGTTTCCAGGAATCCGGTCGGACTCCATCCGCCCGGGGCAAATACAACGGCGCCGCCGGTCAGGACGGCCGCCAGGGAAGCGATCGTACCTCCGACATGGAACAGGGGCGCAATGCAGAAAAACCGGTCGGTCGACGTGATCCGCTGGGTATAGGCGAACCCCTCCGCGCTGACGACGTTGTTGCGGTGGGTCTGCCGGACGCCCTTGGGGCGTCCCGTTGTGCCGCTGGTATACATGATCATGGCCAGATCGTCGTCCAGCGCCGGGTGGATCTCGGCCTCGCCGGGATACCGGTCCAGGATGTCCTTCAGGAGAACCGTTCCCGGCACGGGGGCGTCCCCGTCGGCGACAACGATCTGCCGGATGCAGCCTTCTTCCTTCTGCAGCTCGGCCATGACGGCCGCATGCTGGCTCAACGTAAAGACGGCAACCGCGCCCGAATCCTGAAGGACATACCGGAGCTCTTCCTTCTGGAATCGGTAGTTCAACGGAATCGGAACGATTCCGGCCTTCAGGGCGCCGTAGAGAAAATAGAAATATTCGGTGCAGTTGGGGAGATAGATAATCGCTCTTTCTCCCGGCCTGATTCCCGTTTCCTTCAGCCCGTTCGCGATCTTGTTGGATATCTCCTCCAACCGGCCATAGGTCGTTTTCCGGTCGCCGTCGATGGTCACCAGGTTGTTCCCGAATTCCCGGGCCCTCATTCTGTAATACGTTGCGATGTTCATGTTTCCTGCTCCTTATCGGTTGAAATCTGATTTCCTGTTTATCCGGGATCGCATTCGCGAACCCCATGCTCCGGGGCACCGGGAAGCGGCGCCGGGACGTCAATAGGCCCCCATCAGCTCCTCGCTGAGGCTGATCATGATGTTCTTCTGCTGCGAGTAGGCGTCGAGAACCATGAGGTGGTTTTCCCGCCCGATGCCCGACTGCTTGTAGCCCCCGAAGGGAGCGTGGGCCGGCAGCAGGTTGTAGCAGTTCACCCACATGCGTCCCGTCTCGACGGCCCTGGACACGCGGATCGCCCGGTTGATGTCCTGGGTCCAGACGCCGCCCGTCAGTCCGTAGATGCTGTCGTTGGCCATCCGGATCACGTCGTCTTCCGTTTTGAATTTGATGAAGCAGACCACCGGCCCGAAGATCTCCTCCCGGGCGACGCGCATATCGTTGTCCACGTCGGCCAGGATCGTCGGCTTCACGAAGAATCCCTTCGCAAAATCCCCTTCCGTGATCCGGTAGCCGCCGCAGGCCACCCTGGCGCCTTCCTTCCTGCCGACCTCCACGTACTCCAGCACCTTTTTCAACTGCGCCTCGTTGCAGAGGCACCCCATCTGCGTACCGATGTCCCAGGGCATGCCGAGAATGACGTTCTCGAACATCTCGACGCAGTCCGCCAGGAAGCGGTCGTAGATGTCTTCATGAACAAAGACGCGGGATCCCGCGCAGCAGACCTGTCCCACATTGAAGAGGATCCCGAGGACCGCCCCTTCGACCGCCTTCTTCCAGTTGCAGTCCGGGAAGAAGATGTTGGCAGACTTGCCGCCCAGTTCGAGCGTCGCCGGGATGATCCTGTCCGCGGCGGCCCTGGCGACGGTCAGGCCGACCTCGGTGGAGCCGGTGAAGGAGATCTTCTGGATGCCTTCGTGAGCCAGGAGGGAATTGCCGGTCGTCGATCCCCGTCCGGTGACCACGTTGACGACCCCCGGCGGCAGAACCTGCTCCATGAGCTTCGTCAGTTCCAGGAGGCTCAGGGACGTCTCCGACGACGGCTTGATGACGACGGTATTTCCCGCCGCCAGTGCCGGCGCCAGTTTCCAGGTCGCCAGGGCAAACGGAAAATTCCAGGGCACGATGAGCCCCACGACGCCGATGGGCTCCCGGAGAACGAGACTCAGGGTTGTCTGGTCGATCATGACCGCCCTGCCCTCTTCCGTCCGGACGGCGCCGGCCATGTAGCGGAACTGGTCCGCGCCGAAGGGAATGTCGATCCAGGAAGGCTCGCGGATGGCCTTCCCGGTGTCGAGGGTCTCGATCTCCGCCAGGTGGTCGCCGTGTTCGTCGATCAGCCTGGCAATCTCCGTCAGCATGGCGGCCCGATCGGCCGCACAGACGTCCTTCCAGTTGTCGTATGCCTTCCGGGCGGCCTGAACGGCGCGGTCCACGTCCTCGGCGCCGGCATCGACAAAAGTCGACAGCAGTTCCCCGTTTGCGGGGCAGCGGGACTCCAGCGTCCTGCCTTCGACCCCGTCGACCCACTCGCCGCCGATGAACAGCCTGTAGCTGGTATCAGCCGGATTATTCATGGAAACAAAGCCTCCTTTCAGGCCGCCGTGCCGTCATCGTCCGTCTTCGAGAATGCATAGCTGCACTCGACCTGCGCGTTGTGCTCGTTCCACGAGTTGAGGCCCGGCATCATCTT
>CAZXMK010000224.1:0-4961 GCA_964641935.1 uncultured Syntrophaceae bacterium | reverse complement strand
CCCGACGGAGAAACGGACTGTCAGGTCCCGGATCTCCCGCTCCCGGGCCTCCGTGATGGGGTCCTCCCGGTCTTCGTCGGGAATGCCCAGGTACTCGTATCCGCTGTCGGTGACGACCTCCCGGACAGCCTCCACGCCCGCCCAGGCCCTTTCGTGAACAAGGGTGGCCCGGGCGGTGGCCAGGTTCACCGAGACGTCCGTCACGCCGGGGATCTCCTTCAGGGCGTTTTCCACCCGGCGCACACAGGCGGCGCAGGTCATCCCGCCGACCGAGACGGTCGTCGATTCCATGATCCCTTACCCCACCTTATACCCGGCTTTCCGCACGGCTTCGCGGATCGCCTCCGGATCGACGACTCCCTTTTCCTCGTAGGTTGCCTCGCCCCGTGCCAGATCTACCTTCACGTTCCCGACACCCGCCACGGCGCTCAGGGCCTTCGTGACGGCCATGACACAGTGCTGGCAGCTCATCCCTTCAACACGAATCGTCTTCATTGCTTTCCGCCTCCTTTCACAAACGTCTGACATGAAAGATAGGCCGCCAGGGTACCATTGTAAAGAAGGCCCCCTCTTTTGCCCTTTTCAGCGGAACTCCGGTCTGCTACAGGGATGGCACTTTACAGGGAGGTTTCTCATGAATACCCATGAAGAGCTGGCCCCGGCATTCCGGGACGCCCTGCTCGTGAAGATGCGGACCGCCTCGCCGTACTGGGAACTCCTGGGCCTGGAACTGACGGATGTGAAGAAAGGATGGGCCCGGGTTCGCCTGGCTTTCGACCGGAAGCTCGTTCACCCCCTGGGCATCGCCCACGGCGGGTCCGTCTTCTCTGCAGCGGACTCCGCCGTGGCCATGGCCCTCATCGGGCTGGTGGACCGCTCGGAGACGTTCACCACCATTGAAATGAAGCTGAATTACCTGAAGCCTTTCGAGCGGGGCTCCATCACGGCGGAGGCCGTCATCACCCACAAGGGCAGCCGGACGGCTCTGGGAGAGGTGGACGTCCGGGACGACGAGGGAAACCTCGTGGCGAAAGGCCTCGCCACGTACATGATTCTCGACGCCTCCTGGCGGACCGGGATGCCCGAACGGTAAAAAGGTACTTCGGGAGCTGCAGGACCGGTTTTCACTCCGGACAGGGCGGCCTGCGCGGGGCCGTTCCCGGCCCGCCCCATCCCCTCGTCGGCCGGGTAAGGACCTGCCCTCCGGTTTCTTAAATATATGGGAACACGTTCCGGATCACGATCTCGAAGTTCCGCTTGACCGCCTCCGCTCCGTCCACAATGCCCATGTGACCGGGCAGGAGGGCATCCAGATCCAGTCCCGCGAGGGAGCGAATGCTCTTCTTCAGCAGATCCCCGTCGCCGCCTGGGAAATCGGTGCGTCCGACGTTCTGCTCGAAAATCACGTCGCCACAGAAGACGATTCTGCGCTCCGGGCTGTAGAGGCCGATGGATCCGGGCGAGTGTCCCGGGAGCAGGAGAACCCGGAATGTTTCCCCGCCCAGGACAAGCTCCTCGCCATCCAGCGGCAGATCGATGTGAATCCGGGGCCTCGGCATCCCGAAAAGGGAATAGAGCTGTGCGCCGGGACCGTTCAGAAATTCAATCTCCATCTGGTGCAGGGCGACCTTCGCCTCCGATCCGGCAAAGAACGACGAACCCTCGAAATGGTCCGGGTGGGAGTGGGTGTTGACGATGTAGCGGATGTCGTCGGGCTCGATCCCGTCCAGGCGCATCTGCTCCAGGAGTTGGGGAACGTAGCGGGACAGGCCGGGATCGATGAGGGCCCCGACCTCGCCGCCGATGTAGAAGCTGTTGCAGTTGTTGTCGAAATAGTCGGTCCACTCGTACACGTAAACATCCTCGGAAAATCGCATCGTTCCTCCTTATATCGTTGATCGTCTCTATTCTGCGGCTCTGTGACGCGAGGGCGCGGCCGGATGTATCAAAAGGGGCAGGAACAGCCTGCTCAGTCCACCATCCGAAGGCTGTTCAAAAAGGGTTGAATGCAAGGCGCCCGAAATCCCGTACCGCGAGTCGTACTCTTTTGTACGTCGAGCGGGACGGGATGAGGGCAACGCAGCAGACGCCCTTTTTCAACAGCCTGCTTTCTTCACGGCTTGTCAGCCCAAACCCACGCCCGAAATCCCCCTCCCCGCTCGATGGTCGCCGTCATTTCATGGGACTCGATCCGATCCCGGATCGCCTCCGGCGTCTCGAAGCGGCTCCTCATCAGGAACATCTTTTCCAGAACCGCCACAGCCTTCACGGCGGGCAGCCTCAGATCCGGCTCCTCGATGAGAATCCGGCCGCCGGGTCGGAGAACCCGGAGCAGGTCGGCGACTGCCTCTCCGGCATCGCAGAAATGGTGCAGGGCGTCAATCACCATGACTCGGTCGAAGGACCCGTCCCGGAAGGGCAGGCGCTCGGCATGGGCCCTCACGGGGCGGATCGTCTTTTTCATTCCGGCCCGCTTCAGCATTCCCCGGGACAGGTCGCTGACCACGACGCCTCCGGTCCAGGGCCGCAGGTGGAAAGAGACGCGCCCTGTCCCTCCCCCGGCGTCCAGCAGCCACCCCGGCACGGGCAGCCGGAGCAGCCGTTTCAGCCGCTCGATATCCGGCGTTCCAAGAAGCCGGTCATAGGCGAATGCGATCCCGTCGAAATGGTCGAACATGCGACTCCATCGGAACGGACATTCGCCGGGGGGGCAACGCCTCAGTCCGCCTGCAGCATCTCCGAGAGGATCCGGCGCTTTGCCTCACACCTCTTCCCGGCCCAGCAGGAACGGAATACCATCCGTTCCGCCCCGTCCTGCAATATCCGAATCTCGTAAGGCTTCTTCATCATGACGCCATGAACGTAGGTGGCGAACGCCTCGGCAAAATCGTCGTAGGGATTGGTCGCTCCGTAGAGGGTCACGAAGTTCGTCACCGCCAGTGCCCGATAGACCTCCTGGACGGCCGCCCCTTCCAGCCTCGGTTTCCCATAGAAAACCACGTCTTTCCGGTATGGAAACTCTTTTTCATACCGGGACGCAAACTCCTTCCCCCCGGGGACGACCGTCCAGGAGACATCCAGGAAGGGATACTCGCCCTCTCTATTGACGGCCTGCGGACCCGCAAACCAAAAGGGATGGAAACGCTCCCCCACGGACAGGAGATGGCCGATCTCATGAAGCAGAATGAACTGGATAGCGTTTTTCCGGTTGTCGCCGGCCCTGGTTTCGATCTTTCCTTCCAGGCGGTATCTCGGATCGGGCCGAAACGGCGTGTTTTCCCGCCAGGTGAACCAGGCATTGGCCGTTCTCGTCAGGACATTTTCATCCAGAACGATGAAACCCGCTACCGGGGTCTCGCGCTCATCGAGAACGGCCTCCAGGTAGCCCGTGCCGCCGAGATGCCGGACGACGAAGATGCCGGCAAGCTTCGGTTCCATGAGCCCGCGAACGATGGCCGGCAACTCCTCGATGGCCGCCTTCAGATCGGCTTTAAAACCGGGAGAAATCTCCACCGGTTCGGGGGTTTCCGCGAATCCGTTCAACCGGTTGTCCAGGATCAGGTAATCGATGATTTCCGCCGGCGCGCGCTGGATCCGGTCCGCCGCCACACCCTTCATGAAGGGCCTCCAGAAGGCGATCCGGCGGACGGCATGCCCCTCCACCGCCCGTCGCAGGCAGGCTTGATCGGAATCCGCGCAGGGCAGCGCGAAGGACGAGGATGATGCCAGCAGGACCAGGAAGACGGCCAGCGGCCCCAAACGGGAAAGGATGATCCGGTTCATGCCAGGGCGCTCCCGGGTCGCCGGAGGATGGAGGATCATTTCCGGGGATACCCGACGGACTGGGCAAGCAGGATCTTCTGCTCCGGTCGCAACCCCATGGCCGCGGTCAGGGCGGAACGATCGATGGAAGCCCGGACAACCGTGGCCAGCCCCTCGGAAGCGCTGTACAGATATACGTTCTGGGCCATGGCGCCTGCCGTTACGGAGGAGAGCAGGCCACGTTCCTCCGGTGCCACGCCTTCCATTCTCCGGCCGTCGGACACGAAGACAAGGTTTACGGCGGCATCCCTGGCATACGGCTGCGTACCCGTTAGAGCCCGGATGTCCCGTTCCGACACGAGGTTCAGGATATGGTTCTTCCCGTCATACAGGTAAAGCCCCCTGGGTAACGCCACGTAGACGTCCACTTCCTGCATGTTTCTGGCCGACGGGACCGTTCTGCCGTCCGTACCCGGACGATTGACGCCGTTGGCGGCCCACAGGAGTCCGGAAAGAACGCGGATGGGGAGTTTTGCCTTGCTGAAAGACCGGGAAGATTTGCGCTCCTTCAGGACATGCATGAGGAGCCGCCCGCTGTCCATCTGGGGCTTGAGCAGGGAAATCGACTTTTTCTCCTCGGCCCCGGCCGCGCCGGCCAGGAACACGACGATCGCGGCGGCAAGGACCCATCGCCCGGAACCCTTCATCAGGTCTTTTCCTCCCCTCTGCGGGCTTCGGCCCCGCCTCGGTCTGTGTGGCGCTCGGCCGACAGGATCAGCCTACTTGCTCGGGCCACGACGGTCAAGAAGAAACCGGATTCCGCAATCACAGGAAATCCATCGGATCCACATCTATTTTCAATTCCACACCCTTGAACCGACGGGCCAGCAGCGCCTCCGCGACGGCATGGACAGCCCGGCTGTCCTTCCCCTTCAGCAGGATCTGCCAGCGATGCCGGTTTCTGACCCGGGCTACGGGAGCCTCCGCGGGTCCAAGGATTTCTACCCTTCCCGACAGACCCTGTCCGGCCGCGAAACGGGATGCAAAAGAGGCCGCCGCCCCGGCTTCCGCCCGTGTCTTCTGAGGATCCAGTCCCGAGATCCTCACCTGTGCCAGCCGGGAGAAAGGCGGATAGAACAGGGCTTGCCGCTGGGGGATCTCCTCGCGGTAAAAGGCTTCAAAATCGTGACTGCGGGCAT
>CAZXMK010000223.1:3280-4998 GCA_964641935.1 uncultured Syntrophaceae bacterium | reverse complement strand
ATTCCCGAATCGGCGATCCGCCGGACCTCCTGCTCCCGGGCGATTCCTTCTGCGTTTCCCAGCTCTTTGAACCCGGAGGTGATGATGATGGCCCCGGCGGCCCCCTTCTGCCGGCCGGCTTCGAGGATCGGAATGACCGCCTCCGCGGCCACGGCGATGACAATCAGGTCCAGTTCGCCGGGAATGTCCTCCACGTTTTTATAAATGCGCAACCCGGCGATCTCCCCGCCTTTTGGATTGACGGGGAAGACCTCCCCCTCGAAGCCCATGGCCAGGAGAGACGTCAGGTACCGCGTACCGAAACCGATGCCACCGCCCGGGGATACCCCGGCCACGGCTACCCGGCGCGGATGGAAGATCCGTGCGTAGTCCGTTCCCTCGGCCCGGACCGCATCCTGCTGTGCAATGCCGGAAGAACCGCCGTTTTCCGTTCTCATGCCGCCTCCTTTCTGCGTCCCGTTTTCCGCCTTGCTATTTATCTTGTATGCGATCTTTCATGACAAAAATTTTTCAGCGCCACAGGTCCTTCAGCATCCGTTCGAGAAGCAGCCTTTCCTCCGGCTTGAAAACGGAAAGGATCTCCCTGTTCATGACCTCGACATCGTTCAGCATCGCTTCACGGATGCCGGCGGCCTTCTCCGTCAGGTGGAGATTCGTGACCCTCCGGTCCCCGTCGGGGGTGCTCCGGACGAGCCAGCCGTTGTCCTGCAGCCGGTCCAGAACACCCGACAACGTTGCGCTGTCCAGGACGAGCCGTCGCCCGATCTCCCCCACTGGGAGCCCCTCGTCCTCAAACAGGGCCGTGAGAACGAGGGACTGCATGGGTGTCAGGCCATAGCGCTGGAACATGGGCTTGAAGCGGCTGTGGACCCGCTGGTTGGCCTTCGCCAGGATGAAAAGGATCACATCTTCGTAAGACACCAAACGGCCTCCTTCGTTTATCTCGTATACGAGATATACAAATCACTCCCTTCCGTCAAGAAGGAAAAATAGGGTAGATTTATTTTTGCAGCGCAACATGAAAAATAAATCTGACCTATTTTTCCCTCTCCCGTGATAAGGATCGGGAAAATCTGCCGGGATGGAATCATGAACGCGGAAAGCAAGATCGTCCCCGTCCTCCGGGAGGGGATTCATGTGATCAAGATGGTGCTCTACAGGGTCCTCAAGGAGGAGCTCACCGAAAGGGATTCGTCCATGGGGGACGAACGGGCGAGCAGACTGGCCGGCGCCGTCGTCAATGAACTGTTCGGGACGCCGAACCGGGAGGAGCCGTTTCTCTCCTTCGCCCGGGACAACCGGTCACAGATCCGGGAAGAGATGGGGCGCATCGCATCGGACCTTCCGGAAATGAAGATCCCCCTGACGGATGCACTCAGGATCCAGTTTCTCTGCGACAGCCGGGAGGGGTTGGACGACACGAGGCTCCTCGTTCAGGCGAGGGATCTGGGGATTCTGCAGATGGACCGGGACTTGCCGCTGCCGGACGCCTTCATGAACCTGGCCCGCCGCCTAGGCGAGGAACACCATCTCACCCGCCAGGTTCACATTCCGTCCGCTTAAGAAATAGGTCAGATTTTTTGCAGTGCAACATGGAAAATAAATCTGATCTATTTTTCGTGGTATTTTTTGGGGGTCCGCTTCGTGCGGAGCGTCACCAGGGAGGAGAGGAACGCCAGGGCACACACGGCGCCGCCCGCCAGGAAAGCGTTCCGGAA
>CAZXMK010000223.1:0-3267 GCA_964641935.1 uncultured Syntrophaceae bacterium | reverse complement strand
GGCGTCGAGGAGCGGGCCGGAGACCAGGAGGGCCTGCTCCCGGGTCAGGTGGCGGATGGAGACTCCTTCCGGCAGCGTCCCCGAGAAGACCGTCTCAAACAGGCAGATCCCCAGGAGCATGCCCATATTCATGACAGTGGTGTAGAGGCCTGAGGCGACGCCCTGAGACTCCCGGGGAGCAAGACTCATGACCAGGTGGTTGTTCGAAGCGAAGAAGAAGCCGTAGGAGACCGCCAGAAGCACCAGGAACACGATCGGCGGCAGCAGCCCCGGCCGGGACAGGGTGAAGGCGAAGAAGAGACAGGTCACCAGGCAGAGGAACGTCGCGCCGACGCAGATCCGGGCCGGGTCGACGCGGTCCGAGAGGCGTCCCGAGTAAGGTCCGATGGGCATGTACACGATCGAGTAGATCATGATGACGGCACCCACGGCCTCCGGCGCGAGCCCCTTCGTCAGTTCCAGGTAGAACGGCATCAGGAAGTTTCCGCCCGCCAGGAGCATCATTGCGAGGAAGGTGGTCACGACGGCGGATCCGAAATCCCGCCGGGCCAGCAGACTGAAACGCAGGACCGGGTCGGCGGCCCGCTTTTCGCGTGCCCAGAAAGCCCCCAGGGACACGAGTGCCACCGTGAAGGAGCCGACGATCAGGGGTGAATCCCAGCCTTCCTCCTGGCCCATGCTGAAGCCATAGACCAGCGTGGTGAAAAAGAGGAAGCTCAGGACCGAACCGGAAACATCAAACGGGGCCTTCGCGCCGGCGCTACGGTCGGGCTCGATGGCCGGCAGGATTTTCCAGGCCAGGAACAGGGCTGCCAGTCCGATGGGAACGTTGATGAGGAAGATCCACTGCCAGGTGAAAAACCCTGTGATGAAGCCCCCCAGCGGGGATCCGACCATGATGCCCAGGGAGTTGGCAAAGGAGCAGACACCGAAGGCCCAGCCGGTCAGATGCTCCGGAAGGAGCCGGGAAATGATCGCGAAGGCGCTGACGATCATCATGGCGCCGCCGATCCCCTGAACGGCTCGGGATAGATCGAGGGCATGGATGGTCGGGGCCAGGCCGCAGAAAAGCGAAGAGACGGAAAAGACAAGGTAGCCCAGGAGAAAGATCCGCTTCAGCCCGAACCGGTCGCCGAGTTTGCCTAGAACCAGCATGCAGCCGGTCATGACCAGGAGGTAGGCAAGTACGATCCACGATACCTCGCCGGTGCCGACCTTGAAATACCGGGCGATGGTCGGCAGCGAGATGTTGACGATGTAGCCGTCCAGGCGTACCATGAAGACGGCGAAGGAAATGCAGAGGATGATGGGCAGGTATCGTTTTCTTTCGGCTTTTTCCGGCATGCTTGCGAATTGTTCTCCCTGGTGTGTTCCGGGCGACCCGGTCGCTCGGGGGCTCCTGACCTCTCCGAGGATGTCATGGCATCCGTGATCGAAATGATCGCCAGACGCGTTTCCTGCCGCTCCTTCGACGGGCGGCCGCTCGATCCGGAAGACGCCGGATCGCTCCGGCAGGCCCTGACGGAGATCCCCCGAACGCCTTTCGGCAGCAGGGTCCGCTTCGCCCTGCTCGATCTCGACGGGGGAAGTCCCGGACAGGCCAGGCTGGGAACCTACGGCGTGATCCGGGGCGCCCGGACGTTCATCGCCGGCACGGTGACGGCGGGCGCTCGCGCCATGGAAGACTTCGGACACGCCATGGAGACGATGATCCTCCGCGCAACGGAGCGGGGCATCGGAACCTGCTGGCTCGGCGGCACCTTCAGCCGGAGCGGCTTCGCCGCCGCCATGAACCTCGCGGAGGACGAAATCCTCCCCGCCGTTACGCCGGTAGGCTATCCGGCGGGGAAACGCACCCTGACGGACCGGATCTTCCGTTTCACCGCCTCTTCGGACAGGCGACTGCCCTGGGGCGACCTTTTCTTCAGCGAGACCTGGGACCGGCCCCTCGACCGAGACGAGGCGGGCCCTTGGACGCCGGTGCTCGAATGCGTCCGGCTCGCACCGTCAGCGTCGAACAAGCAACCCTGGCGCATCCTCCGTCGGGGAGCGGATCACCACCTGTTCCTGAAACGGACACCCCGGTACGGAGACCTCCCCGGCGGCATCCGGCTTCAGAACATCGACCTGGGCATCGCCATGTGCCACTTTGAGGCGGCTTCGCGGGAACTCGGGATAGACGGAAAGTGGGTCGCCGAGGCGCCCCCGCCGGAGGTTCCCGGACTGGAATACATCGTCACATGGAAAGAAGCACCCGCCACCTGAACCGGACTGCGGGACTGGCAGCCGAACTCCGGTTTGCCTGAGCGTTTCCCGGAAAGGCCTCCGCATCCCTCGCCGCGCCGGGAGTCTACTAAACTCCGCGTGTGCAGGCCAGTGTTTTTACCTGCTGCCGGCAGATCATTCACCTGGAGGCCCGAACAGTCAGGGAATGGCAGGCGGCGGGCGGCGAGAAAGGCTTGATGGAGCAACAGACCACCCAAGCGAGGCTTCCATGATCTATCAACTGGACATGCGCACGCTGATCTTCGTTTCGGGGTTCACGTCCCTGGTCCTTTTCTTCTGCATGCTTTACATCTGGGAGCACCAGCAGACCTACTCCGGCTTTCTGCGCTGGACCTTTGCATCGCTCCTCAATGCCATGGGCATGATTCTGATCAGCCAGCGGAATTTCATAACGGACTTTTTCAGCGTTGTGGTTGCCGATGTCCTGCTGCTGGCCGCCATGATGCTGATTACCAGCGGGCTCAGCCTGTTTGCGACGCGGAATCCGCGTAACAGATCCTATGCCGTAACGATCGTCCTCTTTCTCGTCTTCATCCTCTGTTTCACGTATCTATGGCCCAGCTATCCCATCCGCGTGATCGTCTATTCGTTGATCCAGGCGTACCTTTGCCTGGTGGCCGCCTATATCATTTTCAGGCATCTCCCAACCGTACTTCCTGAAAGAGGGTTGATGTTCTTCTGGTTTTTCATTTTCTGTTCCGCTTTTCCGATCTTGCGGGCCGTCTCCACCTTCACGGGTCCGCAGGAACCCGCCGAGGTCCTGTCTGTCGGTCTTCTTCAACAGGCGGTGATTTTAATCGGACTCGAGGTGTACGTGATCGTGGACATCGGGCTGATTATTCTCAATGCCCAGAGGATCAATCACGAACTGAAGACGGCCAGGGACGAGATCAAGACGATCGCCGGCTTTATTCCGATCTGCGCCAGCTGCAAAAAAATCCGCGACGACGAGGGAAGCTGGAACCAGCTGGAGGCCTACCT
>CAZXMK010000222.1:0-5023 GCA_964641935.1 uncultured Syntrophaceae bacterium | reverse complement strand
ATCCCGAGCTGACGGGGAGCACCGCCTTCCACCGCTATTTTGCCGCCAAGTGCGGTCTTCATGCGGCGCCGGACATCCCTTCCCTGGATCCATCCTGGAACCGGACGAGCTGGACCCGGCATGCCCGGGTCCGCTGACGCCATGCACGTCGAGCAGTTCCGATACAGCGCCGATAACCTGGCCTATCTCGTGTGGAACCATGCGGGGGGAATCGCCGTCGACGGCGGCGCCGTGGAGGAGATCCTTTCGTTTCTCGCGGACCGGCGCCTTCCGCTCCTGTGTGTGACAAACACCCACCGCCATTACGACCACACCCTGGGCAACGAAGCGCTCCTGGCGGCGACGCAGGCCCGGCTTGTGAGCCCCGATTCCCTGGACGAGGGGAACGGGATCGAGTGGGGCGGAGAAACGCTGAAGGTCCACCGGACGCCGGGCCACACGGAGGACTCGGTATGCTTCCAGGCCGGGTCCGTGCTCCTCACAGGAGACACCCTCTTCAACGGGACGGTGGGAAACTGCTTCTCCGGGGATCTTCTCGGCTTCCTCGGCTCCATCAGGAGGCTGACGGCCCTTCCCGATGAAACCATGATCCTGGCCGGGCACGACTACGTCCGGGATTCGATGCTCTTTGCCCGGAAACTGGAGCCGTCCAACCTGCCGGCCCTTGAGGCATACTGGCGGACCTACGATCCGGCGTTCGTCTGCTCGTCCCTCCGGGAGGAGCGAAGCATGAACCCCTACCTGCGGTTCAACGACCCGGGGATCGTCGCGGTCCTCAAGGACCGGGGACTGCCCCGGGCGACGGAGGAGGAGCGGTGGCTGTCCCTCATGTCCATCGAATAGGAGCCGTGTCGGGAGGCAGGTTTCCCGCCGGGAACAATCGGATCAATACGGTTGCAGGAGGTTGCAAATGCCCAGGAAAGACGGGAAGGTGTTCTGCCTGAACCACCCGGAGCTGGAAATGGTCCTCCAGAACGAGGGAAACGAACGGACGTTCCACGTGATCCGCCTGGCGACCCTCTCAAGGCACGGACGGATCGAGATGGAGAACAAGTCGACGGGCTTCGACGTGTATTCCTGCCGGGAATGCGGCTACTGCGAGACGTACCTCACGGCGGCGGAGCTGGATCTTCTGAAGAATAAGCAGTAGGCCGGGATGCCCCTTCAGCGGAGGTCCAGGCGCCAGGACCGGAGCCGCCGCACGGGATCGTAGGACTCCTTGGATTTGGCCAGGTCAGCGAGGCCCATGTCGCTTTCCTTGTTGATGAACTCGAATCCGGCGAAGAGAAGACGGGCGCACTCCCGGTCCAGGTACTGGTAGAGCCCCCGGACGTGGGGATAGGCCTTCTCGAAGTTGAGGGTCGCCATGGTTCCGTTCAGCCGGGAGGCGATCCCGAAGGCGCTTACGGCTCCGTCGATGCGGACCAGGATCCCGATTCCCTCGAGTGCCTCCAGGTTTTCCAGGGCGGCGATCACGGCGCGGCGCTCGCAGGCGAGCATGTCCTCCCCGAAGGGATCACAGCCCCCCCGCAGATGGCACCACTCGTCCAGGAATACCAGGCACTCCGGCGCATTCCCCCGCCCGATCGGCTCCACCGCCACCCGTCCCCGGTTCCCGTAGGCCCTCTCGAACTGGTTGATCAGGTTTCGTTTGCGGATGTAGCGGTTGCCCTTCAGCATCGCCAGGTCGGCCGTCCGGTAGATGTAATCCATGTACTCGGGCTGCTCGGTTAGCCGGAACCGGGTCTCCAGGGCGGAACGCCCGATCCGCTCCACCCGGTCTTCCGGGACGAACCAGAAACAGGGAATGCCGGCTTCTTCGGCGATCCGGACGAGGTCGTCGACCCCGAATTCATCCGGCGGCGGGACGGGGAGAACCAGGTAGCGGTCTCCCGGATCATGGTCGGACTGAAACGACAGGATCGCCGAGGCTCCGTCGATCCGCCAGTCCGTCCGGTAGAGATGGCCGTTCCAGGTCATGAGCGAGAGAAGCGAATAGAGGGAGAGATCGTAGGCCTGCCTTTCAAAGAAGGGCTTCAGGAGGGCGTAATCACCGATTTCAAGGGGTCTGAAGGTCATTTATCTCTGCAGCATGGCCAGGGCCCCGGGAACGGGCCGGAACCCGAGGGGCCGGTAGAAGTCTTCCGTGTTTCCGGCGGCGATGAGGCCGATCCAGCGGATCCCGTCCGCGTTGAGCCGCTCGACGATCCTCCGGACGAGGTCGCTCCCGATCCCCCGGCGGCGCATGGTCTTCTCCACCGTCACATCCTGGATGTAGGCGTCGCTGACGCCGTCGCTCAGGACCCGCCCCATGGCGACGAGGCGTCCCTCCGAGAACGCCGCCAGGAAGCAGTAACTGCCGGCTACGATCCGGCAGACGTCCCGCGGATCCGGGGCCTCCGCATCTTCCCACCAGCCCGCCTCCCGGTACAGGCCGAAGATCCGCCGGACTTCCTCTTCCGTCGGGGCGGTGAGAAAACGGAACTCGATCATGGCGTTATCCCCCTGTCATCCCTTGTAGATGTAGCGCTCCAGGAGGCGGTGATAGGGAGTCCACCCGGAATCCTCGTCCGGCGAGGATTCGATGAAGGTCTGGAGGGCGTTGACCTTGGCGTCCAGGTCGTCCATGTGGTGAACGATCAGGGCCTCCAGGGTCTTGGGCCGCTTGGGGGATCCGAACTCCAGAACGCCGTGGTGGCTCAGGATCAAGTGCCGGAGGGCCATGGCGGCCTGTTCCGGAAAATCCGGCATTCCGGCCAGCCGGGCGTCCAGCATCTCGACCCCCATGACGATGTGTCCCACCAGCCTCCCCGCATCGGTGTACTCCACCATGCGGTCGTAGGAGAACTCGTGGACCTTGCCGATGTCGTGGAGGATGCCGCCGGTGATGAGCAGGTCCCGGTCGGCTCCGGGATAGTGGTCCGCCGCCCGCTCCAGGAGCCTCGTCACCGACAGGGTGTGCTCCAGGAGGCCCCCGATGGTGTTGTGGTGGAAGCTCTTGGCCGCAGGGGCCCGCTTGAAGCGGCCCACGAGGGCCTCGTCCCGGAAGAAGGCCATGAGGAGGGCCTTCAGATGGGGGGTTGTGACCCGATCCACGAAGCCCATGAGTTCGGCGAACATCTCCTCGGGATCCCCGGCGCTCGAGGGAAGAAAATCCATCGGATCGACTTCGCTCTCGTCCAGTTTCTTGAGGCCCAGGACGTTGAGCTGGACGGCGTCCCGGTAGCTGACGGCCCGGGCGTTGACCTGGACGAAATCCCCTTTTTTGAAAGCCTGGTCCCATTCGGGGGCATGGTCCCAGACCTTGCCGTCCACCTCTCCCGTGCGGTCCTTCAGTTTGAGGCTGAGGTAGGGTGCCCCTTTCTGGGAAAAGGCCATGTTCTTTTCCGCCACCAGGAAGACATCGCTGACCTTGTCTCCCTGCCGGATATCCCGGACAAACACATTTTTCATGTCGTTCTTCCTATCCGTTCGTCGTGTGAGTAGATGTTCATGGATCCCCTGCGGATCCTTCCGACCAGGGTGATGCCCGCCCGCTTCGCGGAGCGGACCGCCTCCGTTGTGGGTGCGCCTAAGGAAAGCAGGATGGGGATTCCCATCACGATCGCCTTGGATACGATCTCCACGGAAGCCCGTCCCGTCCTGACGAGGATCTTCTCCGAACAGTCGATCCCGTTCAGAAGGGCATAGCCGGAGAGCATGTCCAGGGCGTTGTGGCGGCCGATGTCCTCTCGGACGGCCAGAATTCCGTCCGGATCGGCCAGGGCGGCGCCGTGGGCGCCCCGGGTCCGTTCGTGGAGCACGCAGGCCTCCACGAGGGCGTCGACGAGGCGCAGGATCTGGTCGGGCGAGATCGTCGGCGTCCCGGTTTTCGGGATGATGCCGACAGGCCGGTGGCGCCTGCTCCGCGCTCCGCTGGACGTGATGGTTTCTGCTCCTGCTGCCGCCTCGGACGCGGCTGCCCCGCCGGTGCTCGTGATCTCCGCCGTCAGGACCTCCCCCGGCCATGCCGGGTCCGGTGACGTGTCGGGCAGCTGCTCGATGCGGCCGATGTCCCCGGCCCGCGCGATCCGGCCCTCGGAGCGGAGAAAACCGACCGCCAGCTCTTCCGCGTGTTCTCCCGTGCAGGCGATGGCGGCCACGCGCCGCCCGTCCAGCCGGACTTCCAGGAGCACTTCCCGGATCACCGGCAGGCCGGCGGTCCGGAAAGATCCCTCGCGGTACACGAGGACGTCCATGATCTCGACGGGATCCGTTCTATGGGCGGTCATCCTTCTCCTTCTCCCGGAGGACCCGGTGGTCTCCCACCCGGATGGTCAGCTTCGACTGGTCGAAGTATTCCATCAGGGGGATGATGAATTTCCGGGACAGGCCCGTCAGGTCTTTGAAATCCGTTGGGTTTGCCTTGCCGGCCTTTCGGAGGAAGGCCCGGTAGTCCTCCCGGAGGCGCGCCAGGGCATCCCGGTGGAAGTGCAGGTCCTCGTTGATCCGGATCAGGATTCCCTCCTGGATGAGGACGCCCAGGATCTTGTCGGCCTCCTTCTTCCGGTCCCGGAACCGCTCCGCGAACTCCCGGACCGTCGGTGGCGCATAGCCTGCTTCCTGGTAGATCTGCAGGATTTCCCCGCGGAGGTCTTCCTGGCTGCCTTTCCAGTCCACCCGGTGCTCCTCCAGGCGGACCGAGTCCCTCTCCAGGAGCACCCGGCCAGCCTTCTCCAGGTCCCGGAGGGCGGAGGCGAACAGCTTCTGCGGGATGTAGGACCCGGCGGTGCTCCGCAGTTCCTCCCGCGGCATCCCCTCTTTCAGCGGGTTTTTTTCATGATAGAGTCCCAGGGTCCTGAGGATCCGCGCCTGGACGTCGTCGTGGGCGCTCCGCGACACGGCCCGCCACTCGTCCCGATCTGTGAGGATCGCCCGGCGGTCCGTAAACAGCCTTTCCATGGTCTTGCGCAGGGCCGCTTCCGGGAGGCCCGTGCGGACCACCAGCTCGCTGATCGCCGCTCCGGCGAAGCCTGACCGGTCG
>CAZXMK010000221.1:0-5071 GCA_964641935.1 uncultured Syntrophaceae bacterium | reverse complement strand
CGGATCACCTCGTGTCCCCGGTCCGCCAGGATGTCCGAGAGGATTCCGTAGCGCCAGGGACGGACGGCCCCGTCGGTGGGCAGTTCCTCGCCGATGAAGACGATCCAGACCTTCAAGCCCTTACCTTTCCCGCGCTCCGGGCCGGAACCGGGATGATCCGGAAGATTCCGCTCCGGGAGCGCTCACGAGGCGAGGATCTCCACGACCTTCCGTGCATGGTCGATGCCCGTCAGGCAGGGCGTGCCCTTTTCGATGCAGTCGAAGAAGTGGTCGATCTCCACCTTCAGGGGCTCCTGGAAGTCGATCTTCGGGATCAGGATGTCGCCCGATCGCAGGCTGAAGGTCGGGAAGGACGGCCCATCGTAGTCCATGTTCTCCCCCAGGACGGCCCTGCGGTCGATTCCCTTGTCGTAGACGGCGATCTTGTTGTCCGCCACGTCGTCGTAGACGACCATCTTCCGGGAGCCCACGACGGTCATGCAGCGGATCTTGCCTGGGTCCAGCCAGCTCACGTGGATGTTGGCCATGATCTTCCCGGGGTACTGGATGTTCATGAAGACCACGTCGGCAATCCCCGGCTGGATGAAGTCCACCCCCCGCTTCACCACCGAAACCGGCTCGGGGTCGCCCAGCCAGTACTGGATGATGCTGACGTCGTGGGGAGCGAAGTTCCAGAGGGCGTCGACATCGGAGCGGATGCGCCCCAGGTTGAGCCGCTGGCTGTAGATGTAGCGGATATCGCCGATCTCTCCGGAATCGATCAGCTTTTTCACGAAGCGGACCGCGGCGTTGTAGAGGAACGTGTGTCCCACCATGGCCACCCTCTTCCGCTCTTCCGCCAGGCGGCCGATGGACTCCACCTCCGCCACGCTCCGGGCCAGGGGTTTCTCCACCAGGATGTGCTTTCCCGCACCCAGGGCCGTCATGGAGAGATCGTGATGGCTCGCCACGGGGGTGGCGACGATGACCGCGTCCACCTCCGGGTCTTCGAAAACGTCCTCCACCCGGTCCGTCACGGCAACGGAAGGGTACAGGGACTGGACGTAATTCCGGCGTTCCGCCGACAGCTCCGCCACGGCCTTCACCCGGCAGCGGCGGTTGGCCACCAGGTTGCGAAGCAGGTTGGGACCCCAGTATCCCACGCCGATCTGGGCGACGGTCAGCATCCGTCTGTTCCTCCTTCCGCTTTTTGTGTCATTTTTCCCGCGCCCGGCACCTTCAGGCGCTGGTCGCAATTTTTCGAAACATATTTTTGTAGCGCACCAGCCTGTGAAACAGGAAATAGTGGCTCGGGTATTCCCGGGCCTCCTTCGGCGGCGCATCGATGATCTTTTGGAATTCCTCCGCCGTCAGGCCGAACTTCTTGATGACGAACTGCAGGTCCTGGCGCAGGAGGTCCGGATCGTAGGGCGGCTCCTTCATCTCCTCCAGGGCCTGCCGGCGGGTGATCTGGCCGGAGCAGATCATCGTCGAGAGATGGGCCTTCCGCTTGTCGAAGCCGAACTTGGTCGGCAGATAGTAGCCCTGGAAAAAGCGGGTCCAGACGGATTCATAGTGCTTTCCGCCATAATCCCGCCAGCATATCTCCCGGGCCAGCATGGCTTTCGCCTCGGCCTTGTCGTAGGGGATGTAGTTCAGGAACGGAATCTGTCGGATGCCCCTCCCGAAGACATAATAAACGTAGTGAAAGAGGCTGATCGTCGGAAACGTCCGGAGCGGCACATTTCCGAAGCGCCGATGGAGGGCCTTCAGGTGGAGGAGATCCTGGTGGTAGTGGCCCCAGGCGTAAGGCATGATCGCCTCGGTTGCAATGTTGCTTCCCGTCAGGATATGCCGGATCCCGTGCCTGTTTGCCGTCCGCCAGAGGAGGGCGAAGATGCCGTGGTCCGTGGGCGTCTCGCAGTTGGCCACGGAGGCTTTGAGGAAGCAGAGCTGGAGATCCCGGAACTCTTCCCAGTCCACCACGTGGGTGACCAGGTCGATGTCCAGGACGTCCAGGGTTTTCCGGATGTTGTCAACGGCGATCTCCGTGTTCCAGCCGTTGTCGAAGTGGACCGCCAGGGGCCGGAGTCCCAGTTGGCGGACCGTATAGGCCACGGCGGTGCTGTCGACTCCGCCGCTGATGCCGATGATGCAGTCGTAGTCCCTCCCGCGGCCTTCCTCCCGGATCTTTGCCGTGAGGGACTCCAGGGCCTCCTCCCGTTTCGCCGGCGGCAGGATCTGCACGCGCATGCGCTCCAGGGCGGCCGCGCAGTGATTGCAGTTCCCTTCGGAATCGAAGACGATCTCCGGGTCGGTCGTGTCCATGATGCAGCGGTTACAGATCCGGTAAGGGCGGCTCACATTTGTCTCCTTGACGGTCATTCTGAAAACAGGGCCTCCAGTACGGCCGGTTCCGGATATGTGATGAGGACAGCCCGGTGCTTTCCCTTGAAGACAAAAAGGCTCCCGGCGGCAACGGCGGAGGCGCCTGCCTCCCGGACGGCCCGGCGGAAATCCTCGACCTTCCCGGCACCTCCGGTGGCGACCACGGGGATGTTCACGGCCCCGGCCACCTGGCGGACCAGCTCCAGGTCATAACCGGACTGGGTGCCGTCCCGGTCGACCGACTGGATCACGATCTCTCCGGCCCCCATCTCCTCCATCAGCCGGGCGGCCGCGACTGGATCCCGACCGCTGCCTTTCCGTCCACCCCGCGTATACACCTCGTAGCCTCCAAGCAAGCGCTTCTTCACGTCCAGACAGGCCACGACGCTCTGGCTTCCGAACCGCTCCGCCGCTTCCCGGAGAAAGGACGGGGCCTCCACGGCCCGGGTGCAGAGAACGACTTTCTCCACCCCCAGGGCCAAAACCCGCGCAGCGTCTTCGATGTCGCGGATTCCGCCGCCGTAGGCCACGGGCATGAAGGCCTCGCTGACAATCTCCTCGATCAGGTCGAAGCGGGGCCGCCGGCCTTCCGGCGTGGCCAGGATGTCCAGGATGACCAGCTCGTCCACCTCCTTCTCGTTGAAGATGCGGACGGCGTTCCGCGGGTCTCCTACATAAGTGGGATCCTTGAACCGGACCGTCTTGACGAGCCCCTGGCCTTTCAGGAGGAGGCAGGGCATGACGCGGACGGGGACCATATCAGGCAGCGGCGAAATTCTTCAAGAGGGCCAGGCCGAATTTGTGGCTCTTTTCGGGGTGGAACTGGGTCCCCAGGATGTGGTCCCGGATCACCGCGGCGTGGAACTCGAAGCCGTAGTCCGCCGTGGCCAGGACGTTCTCCTCCCGGTCGCATAGGACGTGGTAGGAGTGGACGAAATAAAAGCAGGGCTCCGGCGGCAGATGGTCCATCACCGAACCGGGCCGGCGGACGTTCACCCGGTTCCACCCCATGTGGGGAATCTTCAGGTTCGTCCGATCGGGGCCGAAGCGGAAACGGATCGTGTCGGCATCGATCCAGCCCAGCCCCGGCAGAGTTCCCTCTTCGCTCCGGCGGCTGAGGATCTGCATGCCGAGACAGATGCCCAGGACCGGTTTGCCCCTCTCCAGGACTTCCCGGTTGAGGACGGGGATCAGGCCTCGCTCCTCCAGGTTTGTCATGGCATGGTCGAAGGCCCCCACCCCGGGCAGTATCAGCTTCCGGGCCGCGGCGATCCGGTCCGGGTCCGAGGTGATCTCACTGTCCGCGCCCAGGTGGAGAAGCATGTTCCGGATCGATCCCAGGTTGCCCATACCGTAGTCGACGATGGCGATCATCCGTTGTTTATCTCCATGCATCGGGAAAGTCCCGGGGCCGTCCGGCGCCCGTCCGGCGGCAAGGCTCGTTGCAAAGCCTTGACAAGGCTCACCCTGCCGGACGCAGGGCTGTCCATTCGTCCAGCATGTCCCGCATCATCATGATCCACCGCATGGACCATCAGCGGTCCGCTGCCCCGGGGGAAAATCCGAGGCGTTCGTAAACGCCCAAAAGGGTTGGCTCTTCCAGAGCCCAATGATAATGCCTCCCCGCCTCCCGGGCTCCTTCTCTTCGCCGGGACATCTCTTCCCTGGACAAGGATGACACCAGGCGAGCCAGCAGGTTCCGCTCCACCGGGACGGACCAGCCGCAGTCGAAACGGTCTACAACCTCGGCCATGCCTGGAAACCGGCTTACAATGACGGGAACGCCGCATTGCAGGTATTCGAAAACCTTGTTCGGCAGGCTCAGGTAATAACTCAGGCACGCGTTCTCGATCAGGGAGATACCCACGTCGGCCCCGGCGGTGTAGTCCGGGATCTTTTCCGGAGGAACCGCCGGGTGATAGTGAATGTTCGGGGCATGCCGTCCGGCCTGGATGATCGCATCCACGAGATCTCCGTAACCCAGGAACACAATGTGCCTTTTCCGCTCAACCTCTGCAAAGGCCTCCAGCAGGAGGCCGATACCGCGGCCCTGCGTCAGGATCCCCTGGTAAAGAAAGAGCAATTCGTCCTCGCGAATGCCGAATGCGTCCCGCAGGAGGAGGGAAGGCGTTTCCGGAATGTCCCTTCGAACAGGCACGTTCCGGACGACGGAGACATTTCCGAGACGGTACGCCTTCCGGTACCAGTCCGCGATGGCATCATTGACGACGACAACTTCGTCTGCAAAGCGGATGAGCATGCGCTCCACGGCGCGGGCGGCGGTCCTGCGGAGCCCCCTCGTGTGAAGCGTCTCCGTCTCCAGTTCGTGCGTATCATAGATCAGGGCGGCCCGTTTCCGCCGCTTGAGGAAGACGCACAGGGGAAGAACCGCCAGGCTGTGACAGTTGATGCAGTCGACCGGCTCATCCGCCAGGGCCTGCTTCAGCCGCCAGGACCATTCGATCGTCCGCAGTGCCTTCCAGAACGTCGACGACCTCCCTCTGCCAAGATTTCTTTTCAGCCGGACGACCCTGCGTATTCCGTCGATCGGCTGTACCTCCGGCAGCCCTTCCTCCAGGACGGCCATCACGTCGATCCTCCGGAACACGCCGCGGTCCCCAAGGGTCTGTGTGATCTTGAGGATCCGGCTTTCATGCACGAAAGGGGTCGGATAGACATGGATGTTCACGCCCCCCGGGGCACC
>CAZXMK010000220.1:3381-5077 GCA_964641935.1 uncultured Syntrophaceae bacterium | reverse complement strand
CCTCCAGGATGCCCCGCACCAGGGAGCAGCAGTAGCTCTGGAGGTGGGCGTCGGCCCGGTGGATGGCCTGCGTTGTACCGAGGAGCCGGAGCGGGTGGGCTCCCGCCGCCAGGATCAGCTCCTCTGGCGTGTAGGAGCAGACGTAGCCCACCGTCCTGCCGTTCGTCCGTTTCTTGAGGTCTCTTGCGTATGCTCCGGCGTCCGCCAGGGCCGCCGTGATTTCAGCCATCGGATTCATCGATGTCGATCTCCTGTCGTGGTCGTGGTTTCCGTTCCGTTCGGCATGTCGGGCAGCATTCCCGCTACCCGGTGAATTTGCCGCAGGCCTTCAGCTTCTCGATTTCCTCCTGCTCCAGGGCGTTGTAGGCGATCTTGCCCACCAGGGTGCAGGGGAGGGTGTCCCGGAACTCGATCTCCCGGGGGCAGCTCCACTTGATCAGGTGGTCCTGGCAGTGGCGGATCAGCTTCTGCTCCATTTCCGGGGTCTCGTTCGCCCGGTCCTTCAGGACCACGAAGGCCTTCACCCGCTGGACCTGTGCCTCGTCGGGGACGCCGATGACGCAGGCGTCCTTAACGTCCGGGTGGGCGTAGAGGATGTCCTCCACCTGGGCGGGATAGACGTTCATGCCGGACGATTTGATCATCCTTTTAAGGCGGAGCTTGAAGTAGAAGAAGCCGTCGGCGTCCATGGAGGCGATGTCGCCGGTGTGGAGCCAGATCCGGCCGTCGGCATGAGTCTTCAGCGTCCGGGCCGTCTCCTCCGGGGCGTCCAGGTATCCCATCATGACCGCCGGGCCGGAGACGCAGAGCTCGCCCTCCTCGCCCAGGGGCGCTTCCTCCGTTGTATCGACCGTCACTACCTTGGCCAGCATGTCCGGGAAGGGCACGCCGACGCTACCCTCACGGTACTCCTGGATCGGCGTGGCCATGATGGCCGTCACCGCCTCGGTGAGGCCGTAACCCTCCAGGAGCTTCACATTGCCCCCCCGTTCCTTCACGAGCGCTTCGAAGCGCTCCTTCACCGGCCGGGGCAGGGTGTCGGCGCCGCTGAAGGTGGCCATCAGGCAGGAAAGGTCGGCGCTCTGGAAGACGGGATTCCTGCAGAGGGCCTCGAAGAGCGTGGGGACCCCCACCACGAAGGAGGGGCGCTTCTTCTTGATCAGGCCGGCCACGATCTCCGGGGTGAACTGGGGGACCAGGATGCTCTTGGCTCCGCCCATGAAGGCGGCGTTGATGCAGACCCCCAGGCCGAAGCCGTGGAAGATGGGCAGGATGGCCAGGATGCCGTCATTCTTTCCCAGGTTGCCCCAGGCGGAGACCATCATCCCCTCGCTGATGAAGTTGTAGTTGGAGAGCATGATCCCCTTGGGGGTGCCCGTCGTGCCGCCGCTGTAGAGGATGACCGCCAGGTCGTCCGTGTCCATGTCGGCCTTCGGCGTTTTCGGCCACGAGGCGGCCATCATGTCCTTCCACCAGGTCACCATCGGGTCCGCCGGCACCGGCGGGATCTTCCGGCCCTTCGTCAGGTTGAAGCCGATCTTTTTCACGAGACCCAGGTAGTCGGGGATTCGCGCCAGGATCAGCCGCTCCAGCGGGGTCTCGTTTTTCACTTCCTTGAATTTCCCGTAGAAGGCGTCCAGGGTCAGGGCAAAGCGGCTGTTGCTCACGTTCAGGTAGAAGGCGATCTCTTTCGCTG
>CAZXMK010000220.1:0-3371 GCA_964641935.1 uncultured Syntrophaceae bacterium | reverse complement strand
CCCACCGCGCCCAGCTTGTTTGCGGCGTAGAAGGCTACGACCCCCTGGGGGCTCGTGGGCATGGAGATGGTGATCCGGTCGCCCTTCTTCAGGCCGAGGCCCGCCAGGGCGTCGGCGCACCGGTCGATGTCCCGGGCGAACTCGCGGTAGGTTGCGGTGGTGTCCAGGAAGTCCCAGGCCACGGTGTCGGGAGATTTCTCCACCGTCTGCATGAGGGCCTCGTACATGGTCACCCGCGGATAGTCGAGAGACTCCGGGACGTGGCCGTAGAATTTCACCCAGGGTTTGTTGCCGCCCATAAAACAGGACCTCCTTTCACAGTAGTGCCTTGATCTCCTCGCCGTCGAGCTTCTCCTTCTCCAGGAGCAGTTTCGCACCCCGGACGAGGGATTCCTTTTTCTTCTGCAGGATGTCCTTCGCCACGGCGTACTGGGCGTCGATGATCCCCATGACCTCCCGGTCGATGGTCCGGGCGGTCTCGTCGCTGTAGTCGCCGCCCTCCCGGGCCCCCGGATCCAGGAACAGGGAGCGCCGCTCCCGGGAGAGGTAGACCTGGCCCAGGACGCTGCTCATGCCGTATTCCTTGATCATGCTCTTGGCGATCTCCGTCGCCCGCGAGAGGTCGTTGTGGGCACCCGTGGAGATGTCGCCGAAGACGATCTCCTCCGCCGCCCGGCCGCCCAGGAGGGTGGCGATCTTGTTCTGGAGTTCCGTTCGCGTCATGAGGAACCGGTCCTCCGTGGGGACCTGCATGGTGTAGCCCAGCGCGGCGATTCCGCGGGGAATGATGGAGATCTTCTGCACCGGGTCCGTCCCGGGCAGGGACAGGGCCACCAGGGCGTGGCCCATCTCGTGGTAGGCCACCGTCTCCCGCTCCTTGGGGTTGATGAGGCGGTTCTTCTTCTCCAGGCCGCCGATGATGCGCTCCACCGCCTCCGAGAACTCGGCCATGCTCACGTCCTTCCGGTCCCTCCGGACCGCCAGCAGGGCCGCCTCGTTCACCAGGTTGGCGAGATCCGCCCCCACCATTCCCGGCGTCATGGCGGCCAGGCGCTCCACGTCCACATCCGGCGCCGTCTTGATTTTCTTCAGGTGGACCTTCAGGATGTCTTCCCGGCCCTTCCTGTCCGGCCGGTCCACCAGGACGTGGCGGTCGAACCGCCCGGCCCGGAGGAGCGCCGGGTCGAGGATCTCGGGACGGTTCGTGGCGGCCATGAGGATGACGCCGACCTTCGGGTCGAAGCCGTCCATCTCCACGAGGAGCTGGTTCAAGGTCTGCTCGCGCTCGTCGTGGCCGCCCATGGCGCCGAACCCCCGGGCCTTCCCCAGGGCGTCCAGCTCGTCGATGAAGATGATGCAGGGGGCCTTCTCCTTGGCCTGGACGAAAAGGTCCCGGACCCGGGCGGCGCCCATGCCGACGAACATCTCGACGAACTCGGAGCCGCTGATGCTGAAGAAGGGGACGCCGCTCTCCCCCGCAACGGCCTTGGCCAGGAGGGTCTTTCCCGTCCCCGGGGGGCCCACAAGCAGGATTCCCTTGGGGATCTTGCCTCCCAGGATCCCGAATTTCCCGGGATTCTTCAGGAAGTCGATGACCTCCACCAGCTCCTGCTTCGCCTCGTCCACGCCCGCCACGTCGTCGAAGGTGACGTTCAGCTCGTTCTCCACGTAGATCTTCGCCTTGTTTTTCCCCAGGGTCATGAAGCCCGCCTGCTGGCTCCCCATGCGCTTCATGAGCCAGTACCAGATGCCCACGAAGATCAGGACCGGCAGGACCCAGGACAGGAGGTCCCTGACAAAGGTGGATTCGATCTCCCCCTTGAAGACCACCGGGTACTGGGCGAGCATGTTGGACAGCTCCGAGTCGACGCGGATCGTCTTGAAGGCCTTGGTATCTTCCGGCTTGCCGCCCTCGACCTTCATCTTGCCCTGGATCTGGTTGGCCGTGACGGCGATCTCGGTGATCTTGCCGCCCTTCAGGAGGGTGAGGAACTGGCTGTAGGGGATCACCTGGACGGCGAAGAGCGAGGAGATGTAACTCTGGATGAGCAGAACCGCCCAGATCGCCAGGAAGACGTACCAGATGGAGAAACGGTGCTTCTTGTCCATGTTCGATCTCCTCGCGGGGATGCCCGCTTTTCGGTGTCGAATGAACGGAACTCGCGCGGGACGCCCGGGGGAGGGTCGGGAATCCTATGGAATCACGGTCATCTTCAGGGTGCCGCCCCGTCCGAGGATGTCGTGGAGGTGGACGTATCCCATGAGCCGGTTCTTCCCGTTGACGACCACCAGGGTGGTGATTTCCCGCTGCTGCATCGCCTCGATGGTCTCCCCGAGGGTGGTGTCCTCCCCGATGGTGCGGGGATTCGGGGTCATGAATTCGTCGATGGGCCCCTGGAGCGTCCGTCCCTTCCGGATGTGGCGGCGGACGTCGCCGTCCGTCAGGATTCCCAGGAGCCTGTCCTTTTTGTCCGTCACGAGAACGAAGCCCATGTTCTTCTCATCCATTTCGTCGATGGCCCGGAGGGCAGGGGTGCCCTTGAGAACGCTGGGGATCCGGTCGCCGCTGATCATGACGTCCCGCACCTTTTCCCGGAGCCGGAGTCCCAGGGTGCCGCCGGGGTGCAGCTTGTAGAAGTCCTTTTCCCGGAACTTGCGCTTCCCGATGAGGGCCACCGCCAGGGCGTCGCCCATGGCGAGGGCGGCGGTGGTGCTGGAGGTCGGGGCCAGCCCGAAGGGGCAGGCCTCCCGCTCGACCCCCACGTCGATGACGACCTCACCGGCCCGGGCGAGGCTGGAGGAGGGATTGCCCGTCATGGTGATCAGCGGCGTCCCGATGGCCTGGATGCTGCCGACCAGCATGAGAAGCTCCTGGGTCTCGCCGCTGTTGGAGATGGCCAGGAGGACGTCGTCTTTCGTGACGATGCCCAGATCCCCGTGGAGACCCTCCACGGGATGGAGGAAGAGGGCCTGGGTGCCCGTGCTGGTCAAGGTGGCGACGATCTTCTTGCCGATGAGACCGGATTTCCCGATGCCGCTGACGATGACCCGGCCCTTGGACTTCCAGATCAGGTCCACGGCCTTTGAGAAATTCCGGTCCAGCCGGTCCATCAGGCCGAGAATGCTTTCCGCTTCGATCTTGAGGACTTCTTTTGCCTTGGCGATGGTTTGATCGGTTGCCATGAAACGTCGGTTCCTTTGCGCGCCGCCGGAGGAGTGGCCCGGCAGGTAGTGAATATCGCTTGGAAAATCATCTGAAACTGTCGGAACGCTACCAGAAATCCAGCGTGCTGGCAAGAGCCGGTTTCGGGGGGCTGGCCGGATCGACGATTTGATTCCGCCGGTGAGTATGGTATGGAATGATCCGCCTG
>CAZXMK010000219.1:2071-5087 GCA_964641935.1 uncultured Syntrophaceae bacterium | reverse complement strand
CCAGTTTTGCCTGTTCCACCGCCAGTTTGACCAGCTCTGCCTGCTGCCGGGGAAGTTGCTGACCGGACCCTTCTTTATTTTCCGTCATGGTAGCCCTCCTTTTCTGTTTCGGGTTTCAGTCGTTTTCCGAATGCCGATCCCTCTTTTCGCGTCAGCGTTCGCGCATCGCTTCGTTCTTGTACCTGAGGAGCGGGCCCAGGAAATATTCATAGGCCCCGCGCTTCTGAACGGTTATGTCCGCCGTGACGGACATGCCGGCGCCGATCGACGGATTCTTTCCCGCCACCCTGCCCGGCAGTTGATTGCTCGAAACAAGGATGCGAACGGGATAGATCAGGCCCAACTTCTGATCCTGGATGGCGTCGGTTCCCACCCACTGCAGCTTCCCGTTCAGGTATCCGTATTTCGTGTATTCGAAGGCGTCCAGCTTGACCACAGCATCCTGGCCGGGATGGACGAAACCGATGTCTTTGTTGAGGACCTGGGCCTCGATCTCGAAGTTCGTTCCCTCCGGGACGACCGTCAGGAGGGGCTGTGCCGCCGTGACGACGCCGCCGACCGTATGGACGGCCAACTGCTGAACGATCCCGTCGCAGGGCGCCGTCAGCAATTGTTGCTGCTTTCTCTGCTCCGCCTTGACGAGTTCCTGGGCAGCCGTCTCATATCGTTTCTTGGCCTCCGCCAGTTCCGTGAGCGTACGATATCGGAATTCCGCATCGGCCTGCGTTCTGCCCTTGACGGCGACATTTTCGGCGGCGATCGTTTCGTTCCGCTTGGCCCTCAGCACCACCAGGTCGTTCTTCTGGTTGGCAACTTCGAGCCTGCTGTCGATCACAGCCATTTCGGATACATAGGCGTCCTTAACCAATTCCTCCTTCATGTTCAACCGCTTTTCCAGGAGGGGCAGGGTCGCCTGGAGCTTCCGGATGCTCGCCTCCACACCCGCTCTTTCGGCCCGCTTCCGGGCAATCTCCTGGTTCAGGGCCGCCATTTTCTGGCCGTGCTCCGCCAGGCGGTTCTGCAGCAGCAGGTTCTGCGTGCGGACCAGGGAAGGGTCGTCCGCCGTCGTCAAATCTTCGATTCTCGGCTTTCCGGTGGCCTGTGCGTTCAGGCGGCGCACTTCCATGCCGGTTTCCAGGACGTCTCTGGAAAGGCGGTTTCTGTCCGCCTGGCTGGACGTCGGATCCAATTCGATCAATATCTGTCCAGCCTTGACGGCCTGGCCGTCCCGGACATGAATGGCCTTCACAATGCCCGTTTCGAAAGGCTGGACGAGTTTGATGCGGTCCGAGGGCACGACTTTTCCGGGTGCGGTGACCACGATGTCGAATTCGGACAGGAAGGCCCACAGGAAGGCCACGATGACGACGCCCATCAGGGTGTATGCCATGGTTCGGGCCAGCGGGGCAGGAGGGCGCTTCTGGATCTCGAGATAGGCCGGCGTAAACGCCTCCTCTTCGCCCCCTTCGAGCATCCTGCTCAATCCTCTGTTCTTTGAAGAATCGGGACTGTGTTTGGCGGATTCCTCCCGTTTTTTATCCTTCATGGCCGCGAGCCTCCATGGAACCGAGCTGCAGTCGATGAAAACGGGCATACCGGCCGTCCTGCTTCAGAAGCTGCTGCTCGGATCCTTCTTCGACCAATTCGCCGTCTTCCAGTGTGAAGATCCGGTCCACCCGCCTCAAGGTCGAGAGCCGGTGGGTGATGATGAAAACCGTCCGTCCCCGGCAGATCGTATCCATGTTTCGCCAGAGCCGGTCTTCCGATTCGGCGTCAAGCATGCTGGTCGCCTCGTCCATGACGATCATCCGGGGATCGAGGGCGAGCGCCCGGGCGATGGCCAGGCGCTGGCGCTGCCCCCCAGAGAGCGTGCTGCCCCGCTCCCCCACCAGGGTATCGTATCCTTCCGGCATCCGGCGGATGAATTCGTCCGCGCCGGCAAGCTCGGCGGCTCCCACGATACGCTCCATGCTCATCGCCGGGTTCGACAGCGCAATGTTCTCCCGGATGGTCCTGTTGAACAGGACGGCGTCCTGCGTGACCACACCGACCTGCCTTCTGAGCCATGAAGCGTCGATCATGGAGACGTCCATCCCGTCGATGAGAACCCGGCCGCGCTCGGGCACATAGAACCGGAGCAGCAGCTTGACCAGCGTGCTCTTTCCGGAACCGGTGGCGCCCACGACGCCGATCACCTCTCCCGGTTTGACTTCGAACGTCAGGTTTCTCAGCACTTCCGGTGCATCCGGTCGGTAGCGGAAGGTGACGTCCTCGAACTTCACGGCCCCTTTCAGCTCGGGGAGGCTGCTCTTGCCCGGGCGGAAGACCGGTTCGGCCGGCGCGTCCAGGATGTCCGCCAGCCGCCGGAGCGAAACCCGCATCTGCTGGAATTCCTGCCACAGGTTGGCGATCCGCAGGATCGGGGCGTTGACCCGGGCCGACAGCATGTTGAAGGCGATCAACTGGCCCACCGTCAACTGTCCATCGATGACCAGTTTGGCTCCAAACCAGAGAAGAACGACCGTGAGCCCCTTGCTGATCAACTGGATGCCCTGCTGCGTCAGGTTGGCCAGGTGACTTGACTGGAAGGCGCTTCGGACGTAGCCGGCCATCCGCTCTTCCCACTGCCGGCGGAGCATCGGTTCCGCCGCCGCTGCTTTGACCGTTTCGATCCCGGAGACGGTCTCGAAGAGAAAGGACTGGTTTTCGGCGTTCCTGGCGAATTTGTCGTCGAGCTTCTGCTTCAGGAGGGGCGTCAGAAGGGCGGAAACACTCACGAACAGCGGGATGCAGACCACGACGATCAGGGTGAGGAGCCAGCTGTAGTAGGCCATTACTGCGAGGAAGACGATGGTGAACAGGAGATCGATTGTGACCGTCAGGGCCGAGCCCGTCAGGAAGTGCCGAACCGTTTCCAGCTCCCGCAGGCGGGCGACGGTGTCGCCGGAACGGCGGCTGGCAAAGTAATGGATGGGCAGCGCCAGCATGTGGCGGAAGAGCCTGGCGCCCAGCTCCA
>CAZXMK010000219.1:0-2061 GCA_964641935.1 uncultured Syntrophaceae bacterium | reverse complement strand
GGGAAAAGAGATAGGTGCGGAGCGTGCCCAGCGTCACTTCAAAAACGGTCACCAGGATCAGTCCGATTACGATGACATCCAGGGTGGACAACCCGCGGTGGACCAGCACCTTGTCGATGACGAGCTGGAAGGCCAGGGGGGTGATGAGGGCGAAGATCTGCAGAAAGAAGGACGCCGCCAGCGTTTCCGAGAGCAGTCCCCGGTATTTCTTCAGGGCCTGCCAGAACCAGCGGATGCCGAATTTGGTCTGCTCTTCCGGTTCAAACGTGCGCTTCACGGTGATAATGCGGCCGCTCCACATTTTTTCAAAATCGGTTCGGGAAAGCAGCATCGCCCTTTCGGCACCCGGAACCTGCAGCAGGGCGCGATTCTCGTCGATCTTGCCAAGGAGCGCGAAACGGCCGTCGGACAACTCCGCGATTGCCGGAACTGCCACGTTCAGGAGCGCCTTGTATCGGCAGTGGATGGACTCCGACGTGAACCCGAGAGAACGAAGGGCACGAAGAACGGCTGATTGGTCGAAGGGCATCCCCTCGGGCGAAAACTCGTGCCTCAGCGCCTGGGGATCCGACGGTTGCTGGTGCAGCCGGGCGATCATGCGCACGCAGTCCAGTCCCGTCTGGTCTTTCCCTGCTGCCTTTTTCTGTTCGCTCATGGAGTGGATCCGTCCCCTTTCCCATCCTTTTTCGTAAGCCAGTGAATATAATTGCCGCCCGTGAAGGCAAACCCCGCCTCCAGGATCCGCTTTTCCTGCGGCTCGGGTTCGATACCCGAAGTCAGGCTCAGGCCCAGCTCCCGGCAGTCCAGACGCTCGGCCCAGGATCGAAACCCCCGCAGCAGGATGCCTGCTGCGGCCCCTTCCCGATGTTCCGGCGACAGATGAAACATGTGGCTCATGGCGATCCGGGCTCGCGAAAAAAAGTACTCCGTCACGTGCCCGGAGAGGATGCCCGCGATTTTTCCACCGGTTTCCTCGGCAAGAAGAAAGACCTCCTCGGGCCGGGGCTGCTCAAACTCGGCCTTCAGGTGGGATAAGAATCGGTCCTGCTGCAGCCGGATTCCGGATTGCGGGCTTTCAGAATGCATTTTCCCAAACAGGTCCGAAATGGCGGGTATGTCCGGCACGCCGGCGGGCCGGATGTTGATCCTCCCGTTCGGAATCGTTTCGGCCTGTGTTTTCTCCTCCCGGCCGTTCAGCCACCGGGAATAGTTGCCGCCCATGCGCTCAAAGCCGAGATGGTGCATGTACTTGTCAAAGCGTCCGGTATCGACGCCGGCGTTTTGGCTGATGCAGAACATCATGACGTCCCGATTCCTTGCCCATTGGCGGAACGCGAAGAGCAGCCTCACCGCCAGGGAACTCCCGCGATACCGGGATCTTACGAAATACACGTAATTGCTGCTCATGCGGGCGTCGGAAAACGGGTACTCCGCAACCGCTCCCATGAGTGCACCGACGAACCCTTCACCCGGAACCACCGCCGCGAAAATGCAGTAGCTCTCGTTCGGCGGTTCCAGGATGGCCCGGAACTGTGAAGCAAGCTTTTCCTCGTCGTAAGGCAGTGCGGACAACCGGGTACCCGCGTGGATTTCCCTTCCCAGCTCGACCAGCGCCGGGATGTCCGCTGCGGTTGCGAATCGAATCAGCCCCATGGTCAGAACGTCCCCGGCAAGAAGATCCCTGTCTCCCGCTCCAATAGAATACTGGCGGCTTTCATGAAACCACGGCATTCTGGGCGGAGGGCTCCATGAACTCGTGGAGGACGTTTTCCGCGATGATCACGTCGAGCGGCGCCGTGGACGGGGGAATGCATAGTTCCGAAGGCGGCTGCACCATCTCGCCGGCGCAGTCGGATACAAACTGCTGCAGCATGCGCATGATGTCCGCGTCGCCCATGCAGGCCGCATCGATGGCCGCGGATGGCTCCTGAACGACGGGAGCTTCCCGGGTGGGCATCGTCTCATCGGTGTACCGGAAGGCGGCGTCGCCGATTTTGCCCGTCGTTCCGTCCTCCATCTCGTAGGAGGAAGTCCCGAAGAGCGTAACGTCGCCATCGGCCT
>CAZXMK010000218.1:0-5137 GCA_964641935.1 uncultured Syntrophaceae bacterium | reverse complement strand
GTCCTCGAAACAATCCTTGTTCATTCCTCTGCCTCCCGCTCTCTGGGTTGGTTTTCCCGGCGCCCTCCACCGGCTCCATCATTCATTCCGGCCCTTTGCTCCGCTCCAGACAGGAATACCCGGTTGAAACGGGATCGATCGAATCGTCGGCCCGCTCCGCAGGGATGCCCCGCCGGCCGGGTCCCGGGCCAGAAGCGGCCATCATGGATGGATATGAAGGAGACGCCGCCGCGTCGTCATGAGCACAGAAGGGCATGCGTCCGTCCGGGGCCGTGGGAATCTCGCCCGGAGTGATGCGGACATCACACGCACAGAGGGAATCACCCCCTCGGATCGATTCGAAACGCTGTTTTCCGCCCGCGCCGGCTGTTCGAATCAAGGTCCCGAGGGATCGATCTGGAGAACTTGGGAAGCAATGAGCCAGATTCGTGCCACCCAAGGGAGGCCGATGGATCCTTCATCCCCCGAAATATGAAATTCCTGCATCAATGCGAACACATAAGATGTCCGGAGCGGAGAGTTCCCTCCTTCCGGACCGGGATCCCGAAACCGGCGGATGGATGATTTTCAATCACGACCCTGGGACCCCCTTCCCCCCGTCCGGTCAGCGAACATGCCGAACACTATAATTATATTCATGATTATTAGGTGGTTGAAACCGGACCACGGTTCGGATGAGAATCATCCTGCAGCGGATGTCAGGATAAATAAGAAGCTTGACGTTACGCTATTCAGAAGGAATAAATGCCTTCGGACAGAAGGCCGTTCGTTCCGTCGGTCGTCGAGGCGCTTATCTGCAACCTCATCGCATCGGTTCAGAATCTCGAAGCAGGGACAGAATCCCATGACAAAAACGCGGAGACGACCATGACGCAGGATTCCATTGACGATTCGTTCCGGCGGAAGCTCCAGCGGGAAATGGAGCAGTGGCGTGCCGACGGCCTGCTGTCGGAGGAGCAGCAGGAGCGGATCCTGGAGCGCTACCGGCACATCGAGGAAATCGAGCGGAAGGCAGGATCCGGCCGGATGATCCAGACGATCTCCGTCCTCGGCTGCATTCTCGTGGGGATCGGGGTGCTTCTCTTCATCGCCGCCAACTGGTCGGAGATCCCCCGCTTCGCCAAGCTCGGCATCATCTTCGTCTCGCTCCTGGCCAGCCACGGAACCGGCTACTGGCTGCGTTACGAAAAGAAGAGCTATCCACGGGTGGGGGCATCGCTGATCCTGCTCGGGTCCATCCTCTTCGGATCGGGTGTCTTCCTGGTCGCCCAGATCTACAACGTCACCGTGCACTACCCCAACGGCCCGCTCCTGTGGGGGCTGGGCATCCTTCCCCTGGCGTACCTGCTCCGCTTCCGGAGCGTCTTGCTGCTCTCCCTCCTGGCGCTCTCCCTGTGGCTGGGCATGGAGGCGGACTTCCACATCCCGGACCGCTTCCAGCATGTCCCGGTCATCGTCCTCTACTGGACCGCCGGCATGGCGGTCTGGGCGGTCGGCCTGGCCCACGGAGCGACGGCTTCGTTCCGTGCGCTCTCCTTCCCGTATGTCCTGGCGGGGATCCTGATGACCTACGGGGGGGCGTTTCTTCTCACCTTCGACACGCGCGGGGAGAGCCTGGGAACGCCGGACCTGCTGCCGTTTTACATGGGGATCACGGTCCTGTTCGCCGGGGCGGCGTTCATGACCGCCCGGAAGGGCGAGAAGGATGCCGGCTGGAGGGCCGAGCTGGCGGCGCTCGCCACGCTGACGGCCGGTCTCTGTCTCCTGGCGGCGACGGCCCCGGAACTGCCGGCCGGTCCGTTTTTCCTGTCGCCGCGGCTGCTGTTCAACCTGCTCCTTGCCGCGGGCATCATCGGCCTGATCTGCCTCGGCTACATCCGCCGCCGGCCCCTGTACATCAACATCGGTCTCTTTTTTTTCGTCCTGGACGTGACGGCGCGCTACGTCGACTTCTTCTGGAAGCTCCTGCCGAGATCGCTCTTCTTCATTGCGGGCGGATGCATTCTCCTGGCGGGCGGCGTGTTCCTGGAACGGAAGCGACGCTCCGTCCTTGAATCCTTCCATGTCGGGGAGGATTTGCCATGAGGCTGAAATTCGCCGTGGTGATCCTGCTGCAGGTCCTGATCCTGGTCGGAATCATCGGCTTCCGGGAGTACCGGGTGGCCACGGGGGAGCGCATCCTCCTCCAGTCGGCCCCGGTCGATCCGCGGGACCTCTTCCGGGGCGATTACGTGACTCTCAGTTACGACGGGTCGACCATCGACCTCGACCGGGCGGGAATCCGCGGGGGCGTCCGGCGCAACGACCGGATCTGGGCGGTTCTTCAGAAGGGTGAGGACGGGACGTACCGAATGGCGTCCGCAAGCCCGACGGCTCCGCCGGGGGGGAAGTTCCTCCGGGGGCGGGTGGTCCGCGTGAACGAGCGGGCTGTCCGCTACGAGGTCACAGTCCGGACGGACCGCGACGGCGAGCGCACCTTCGAGCCGCGCTGGTTTTCCTTCCGCGAGGGGGATCGGGTGATCTTCTGCCTGGATCGAAGCGGCCGCGTCCAGACGACGCTCCGGGAAAAGGAGGGTGCCCGGTGCCGCACCGGGGATGCCCTGGCCGGGACGGTGACGTCCGTGAAGAGAATCCCCTTCCGCCAGGCGGCCGTTGAATACGGCATCGAGCACTATTTCGTAGAGGAAGGAAAGGGAAGGGCTGTCGAGCAGGCAAGGAATGCCCGGGACCTCCGGGTGGAGGTGGCCCTCCGGGAAGACGGCCGGGGTCTGATCACGGGCCTGTTCCTCGACGGACGGCGGATTCCCTAAGCCCGGGACGGATGCCCCTGCCCGGGCCCGGTGCAGTCCCTGTCCGGTTCCAGCGCCGTCCGGACGGCCCGGGCCAGTGCCTGGAGGGATGCGGGCTTCATGACGAAGACCCGGATCCCCATTCTCTTCGCCTCTTCCTCGCTGATCCGCTCGCTGAAACCGGTGGTCAGGATGATCGGGATGTCGGGACGGATCTTCAGCATCTCCCGGGCCAGGTGGTCCCCGGTCATGTTCGGCATGGTCATGTCCGTGATCACCAGGTCGAAGCGGGCCGGGTTCGTGCGGAACGCCTCCAGGGCGTCCAGGCTGCTCAGCCTCACCGAAACGTTGTATCCGAGGGAGGTGAGCATTTCCTGGCCCAGGGCGGCCAGGGGCTCCTCGTCATCGACCAGGAGAATGCGTCCCTTCCCCTGGGGTAGAGGGCTCGCTTCCCCCCTGTCGCCCGCCTCGTCGGCATCGACCAGCGGCAGGGTAACCGTGAAGACGGTTCCTTTCCCGGGCTCGCTCTCCACGGCGATGGCGCCCCCGTGATCCTTCACGATGCCGTATACCACGGACAGCCCGAGCCCGGTCCCCTCTCCCGGGACCTTGGTCGTGAAGAAGGGATCGAAAATCCGGTTCTTCACGGCAGGGTCGATCCCCTGGCCCGTGTCTCTGACCGTCAGCACCAGGTGCGGCCCTTCCCTCAGATCCGAGTCGAAGAACGGATCGTAGACCGTCATGTCCTTCCGGCCGAGGCCCACCTCCAGGATCCCTTCCCGGTCTCGCATCGCGTAGATCGCATTGGTGCAGAGGTTGATGACCACCTGGTGGATCTGCGTGGGGTCCGCGAGGATGATGTCCCTGTCGAGGCTGTAGTTCTGCCGGATCTCGACCGTGGAGGGGCAGGAGGACCGCATCAGCTTCATGGCCTCCTTCACGATGGGTATCACCGCGGCGGGCTTTTTCTCCTGTTCCCGCTGGCGGCTGAAGGTGAGGATCTGGTTGACCAGATCCCGGGAGCGGTTGCAGGCCTTCAGGACCTGGTCCAGGTAGGAGTGGATCTGCGGGTCGGCGGCCTTCAGCCTGGCCAGCTCCGTGTACCCCATCATGGCCCCGAGAATGTTGTTGAAATCGTGTGCGATTCCGCCGGCCAGCGTGCCGATGGCCTCCATTTTCTGTGCCTGGCGGAGCTTGCCCTCGAGCTTGACCTCCTCGGTGATGTCCCGCTTGAGGGAGATGAAGCCGGTGATGCGCTCCGACGAGCTGACGATGGGGCTGATGGTCGCGTCTTCCTGGATGAGCATCCCCTTCTTGTGCCGGTTCGTGATCCGCCCCGTCCAGATCTCCCCTCGCTTGATGGTGCTCCAGAGCCGCTCGTAGAAGGCCCTGTCGTGGACGCCGCTCTTGACGAGCTTCGGGGTCCGGCCGATCGCCTCGTGCCTCGAGTAACCGGTGATCTTCTCGAAGGCCGGGTTGACGTACTCGATCACACCCTCGGGATCCGTGATGATGACCTCCTCCGCGGCCTGCTCGAGGGCGAGGCTCAGGCGATGCAGCGCCTCCTCGGCGCGCTTGCGGTCCGTCACGTCGCGGACAATGGCTTGAACCAGCCTTCTTCCCTGGAGATCGACGGCATGCAGGTTGATCTCCGCTTCCAATACAGAACCGTCGCGGCGGACGTGCTGCCATTCGTAGAACTGGGGGATCCCCGCCTGGGCGGCCCTGATCCGTTCTCTTGCGACCTCCTCGGACAGCAGGCCGTTCGGCTGGTATAAAGGGTGAGCGATGGAGAACGGCCTTCCCATGATCTGTTCCTTCGACTCGATGCCGAACATCTCCACGGCCTTCCGGTTGCAGTCGATGAAAACGTCCTCGTCCCAGAGAACGATGGCGTCGTTCGCCGACTCGAAGAGGACCCAGAACTTCTCCTCGCTGTCTTTCAGCTTCTGCTCGGCGTTCTTCCGTTCCGTGATGTCCAGGACCGTTCCGATGACGGCGGGCTTCCCCCGGAATGTCGTCCGGGAGCTGTAGACTTCGGCATACCTCACCTCTCCGTTCCTTCTGAGGACCCTGAAATCGTAGCGGAGGGATTTCAACTCCCCGGAAAGGCGTTTCCCGACCATGCTTTTCACCAGGGGCAGATCCCCGGGATGAATGAAATCCTCGAGCCGCATCCTGCCCGCGACATCCCCGGGCTCGTATCCGAAGATGCGGGCGAATTCCGCGTTGACGTACTGGAACACGTCGTCCTGGATCAGGTAGATGCCGACAATGGATTTTTCCGCCAGGTCCCGGAACTTGCTCTCCGACTCCTGCAGGGCCTCGTCCATCCGTTTGCGGCCGTC
>CAZXMK010000217.1:0-5183 GCA_964641935.1 uncultured Syntrophaceae bacterium | reverse complement strand
AATCGCCATATCCATTCCCTCATCCTTGAGGAGGCGGTCCACCCGCTCCGCGATGACCGGGGGAACGGGAAAGGGCGGCAAATCCCCCTCGATATCGATGCCGAAGGGCCGGAGCACGGCGAGGGACTGTTCCGCGGGCCCCCGGAACGATCCTTTCCCGGGCAGGGGCGCCGCCGCCAGATGCGTGAACAGCCGGTTCCGCCAGAATGGCACATCGTTGCGGCCGTAAGCGAGGGTGATCCGCACTGGCGCCCCGGAGCTCCAGGCCAGGAAGGCCCCCCGCTCGTCTCCCCGCAGGTCCACCGCCAGGTCGAAACGGCGGCGCCGGAGGCCCGCCAGGAAGCCGGCCTGGGCGGACAATGACGCGAGACCGCCTCCCTGAGGCTGAATCACCTCGATGATTTCCTGCAGGAACGGGTTCGCCTCCAGGAGCCCGCCCCGCCCCTTTCTCGCCAGCAGTGTGATCTCTGCTTTGGGGAACCGGTCGTGGATGGCGGCCAGAGCCGGCCATGTCCACACGATGTCGCCGATGTCACCCAGCTGGATGACGAGAATGCGGCGGGGATTGCCGGGGATTTCATGGTGTGGACGAATCAGCATGAGCCATGAGGGGGACCGATTGGAAATCGGACCCCGCTTCCTTCAGGAGACGGACTTCTCACCGACGTTCGCGGGGGCGCGGCCGGGGGTTCCCAGAGGAGCAATTGGGAAGCGCTTCAAACACCCGGCGTGCCGGTTCGCCAACGCCAAAACGGGGAAACGCTTCCGCGACGGCGGGAAACCCCGTGACAGCCCCCGCGCCAGGGACGAAACAAAAGCAGCGGGGGCGCGGCTCTCCATCCCGTGCTTCACCTCGATCGGTACCCGTCCAGAAACGGCTCCGCCAGAGCGGCCACCCGGCGGCCGATGGCCAGGGAGGCCGTCAGGCCCGGGGACTCGATGCCCACCAGGCTGATCAGGCCCGGAAGGCCGCGGTCGCTTTCCTCGCGGATAACGAAATCCCGGTATGCCTCGCCTGGCCCCTGCAGCTTGGGCCGGATGCCGCACATGTCCGGCTGCAGGGCATCCATCGGGATCCCGGGCAGGTAGCGCCGTACAGCCTCGTGGAACCGGCCGCGGCGTCCCTCGTCGACCTCATAGTCGATCCGGTCGACATATTCGACGTCGGGCCCGAAGCGGACCCGGCCCGCCAGATCCACGGTTGCGTGAATGCCGAGCCCTTCATTTCCACGTTCCGGAGCGGGATAAACCAGATGCTTCAGCCGGGGTGCGGAGGAGGCGGAGAAATAGTTCCCCTTGCAGAATTGGAGGCGGTAGTCCGCGGCGTCCACGTCGATGCCGGCCATGGCGGCCAGCCGGTCGGACGCCAGGCCGGCGGAGTTGACGAGAACCTTCGTTCGGAACCGGTATTCGCCGGCGTTGATCTCCACGTCGAAACCGTCTCCATCCGGCCTTATCGCCGTCACATCCGACCGGAACGCCGCGGTGGCCCCCGCCGCCTCCAGGCGGGAGAGGAGCGCCTGCATGAACCGGTGGGAATCGAAGATCCCCGTGGAGGGTGAAAACAGGGCCTCCCGAACCTTGACGGCCGGTTCCAGGCGCCGGATCTCACGCGGCGTGAGAAAGCGCAGATCCCTGACACCGTTGCGCTCCGCCTGTGCGCGAAGCCGATGGAGTTCCTGCCCGTCCTCGTCCCCCCCGGCGACAATCATCTTTCCCAGCCTCCGGTGCGGCACCCGCCACTGGGCACAGGCATCATAAAGCATGCAGTTCCCTTCCCGGCAGAGAACCGCTTTCAGGAAACCCGTCGGGTAATAGATGCCGGCATGAATGACTTCGCTGCTGCGGCTGCTGGTTTCCCGGCCGCAGGATTCATGCCGCTCCAGAAGCAGGACGTCCCGGTATACCCGGGACAGCCGCTCCGCCACGGCGAGGCCGACGACTCCGGCACCGATGACGGCGACAGAGAAGCAATCCCTCAAAGAACGCTCCTTGACTCCTGGGGAACGTATTCGGGAACGATTTCCCGGAGAAGGCGCCGGATCTCCGGGGCATCGTGGCGGGAAGCGGCGTCGCAGAGCCGCTCGATCTCTTCGTAGAGCATCCGGCGGAACGCCTCGGGATCCCCTTCCCTCTCCGGGTCCGGATCGGGCCGGAGAACCAGGATCTTGTCGTGGCCCGTGGGCACGATGCCTTCTCCCTCGGTGATCAGCTCCTCGTGCAGCTTTTCGCCCTCCCGGAGGCCCGTGAAGACGATCTTGACGTCCCGGTCCGGCTCCTTTCCCGAGAGGCGGATCAGGTCCCGGGCCATCTCGACGATCCGGACGGGGGTGCCCATTTTGAGAATGTAGATCTCCCCGCCCTCCCCCATGGCTCCGGCCTGGATGATCAGCTGTGCCGCCTCCGGGATCGTCATGAAGAAACGGGTTACGTCGGGGTCGGTCACCGTCACGGGCCCGCCGTGTTCGATCTGGCGCCGGAAAAGCGGAATGACGGATCCGGAGGATCCCACGACGTTGCCGAAGCGGACCGAGAGGAACCGGGTGTCGGTTCCCTGGTGGGCCTGGAGAATCAGTTCCGTGACCCGCTTGCTGGCCCCCATGACGTTCGTAGGTCGGACGGCCTTGTCCGTGGAGACCAGGACGAACCGCTCGACACCGAAGGCGGCCGCCGTCTCCATGATCGTCCGGCTGCCCTGGATGTTGTTGAAGACGGCCTCCCAGGGGTTCCGCTCCAGCATGGGAACGTGCTTGTAGGCGGCGGCGTGGAAGACGACCTGGGGACGGTATTTTTCCAGGACGGAGCGCATGAGGGCCTCGTCCTGCACCTGCCCCAGAACCGGCTCGTATCGCCGGAAGGCCAGCTCGTTCTCCATCTCCATCTGGATCTGGAAGAGGTTCGCCTCCGAGGCGTCCAGGAGGACGATCAGTCCCGGCTCGAACCGGACCAGCTGGCGGCAGAGCTCCGAGCCGATCGAGCCGCCGCACCCGGTGACGAGGATCGTCCGGCCCGCCAGGTAACTCCGGATTCCCGTCACATCGAGATGAACCGGGGGCCGGCCCAGCAGGTCCTCGTAACTCACGTCCCGCAGGATCTTGACGCTGACCCTTCCGTCGATGATCTCCCCTATGCCAGGAAGGGTCTTGTAGGTGATGCCGCACTCCTTGCAGATGTCCACAATCCTGCGCATCTGGTCCCCCGAGGCGGAAGGGATGGCGATGAGGATCTCCTCGATGTCGTGGCGCTTCGCCAGGACGGGGATCTCGCCGACCTTGCCCAGGATCGTGACTCCGTGGATGGAGCGGCCCTGTTTGTGGGGATGGTCGTCGACGAACCCGACCACCTGGTAATGAATCTGCTCGTTATCACCGATTTCCCTCAGGATTTTCTCTCCCGCGTCGCCGGCCCCGACGATCAGGACCCTCCGCGGGGGTCTCGCGGCCAGGACAGCCTCTGCCCGGCCGTTCGCGGTTCGCGCCTGGTGCATGTAGTAGGACCGGACAACGAGACGGTGAGCACCCGCCATCAGGAAGGTCAGCCCCCCGTCCATCAGGAAGACCGCGCGGGAAAAATTCTCGTCCCGGAAGAAGAGGAAAATGACGGCCATGCTCAGGAGGACCCCCAGAACAGAGGCGAGGGCCAGCCTCCAGAAATCGCGGACGCTGGTGTAGCGCCACATGCCGTGGTAGAGGCCCAGGGTATAGAAAATGGCGACCTTGAGCGATACGAGCCAGGGAAGAACGACCGCGAACTGGGCAATCCGGGAGGCGTCGGGGGAGAACTCGAACCGGAACCAGTAGGCCAGGGCGTGGGCCGCAATGAACAGGGCCGCGTCGATGAGAATCTTGGCGTAGAATCTCGGGTTCCTGAGTTGATGCGGTTTCGCGAGCATCGGTCCGACCGTCAGCGGCCCTCCCGGAAAGACAGAAGCCGGTTGCAGGCCTCCTCCAGAACGGGGGTTTCCTTGGCGAAGCAGAAGCGTGCCAGAGACTCCCCGTCCGTTCCGGAAAAGAAGGCCTCCCCGGGCACGCAGGCGACGCCGGTTTTGCCGAGCAGGTTCATCGCCTTCTCCTTGCTGCTCTTCCCCGGCACGGATGAGACGTCCGCCAGTACGTAATAGGCCCCCCGGGGAATATGGGGCCTGAGCCCTGACCGGGCGAGGGCATGGCAGATCAGGTCTCTTTTGGCCGTGAATTCAACCGACAGGTTTTCATAGTACGCCGCATCCAGCTCCATCAGTCCCCGGGCCACCCCCATCTGGAGGGGCGACGGGGCGCAGACGTAGACCAGGTCGTTGAAGTAGCCGATGGCCCGGCTCCACCGCTCGTCGGCAATGCAGTAGCCGATGCGCCACCCGGTGATGCTGAACGTCTTCGAAAGCCCGGAAATCGTGACGGTCCGCTCCCGCATCCCCGGGAGCGTCGCCGGCGCCGTGTGGCTCCAGCCGTCATAAATGAAGTGCTCGTAGATCTCGTCGGTGAAGACAAACAGATCGTGGGTGCTGGCGAAATCGGCCAGCATCAGGAGCTCTTCCCGGGTAAAGACCTTCCCGGAGGGATTGGCCGGCGTATTGATCAGGATGCCCCGGGTCCGGCCCGTTACCGCCTTCTCCAGGTCCTCCCGCCGGAAGGTCCAGTCGGGAGGATTCAGGCTCACGTAGACCGGCACGGCCTCGGTGGCGACCAGGGTGCTGACGTGGTAACCGTAGTAGGGCTCGAACAGGATGACCTCGTCCCCCGGATTCAACAGGGCCAGGCATGTACAGTAGAGGGCACCCGTCGCGCCGGCGCTGACGACGATCTCCCTCTCCGGGTCCGGGTCCATGCCGGTGAAGCGGCGCTGCTTGGCAGCGATGGCCGAGCGCAGTTCCGGGATCCCGTCGTACCGGGTGTACGTGTTCAGCCCCGCCTCCATGGCCTCCCGGGCCCCCTCGCGAACGGAGGACGGCACCTCCATGTCGCAGACCCCCTGGGACAGGTTGATCCCGCCGATCCGGTCGCACTCGATGGACATGTTGCGGATCTCCGACTGGAGAACCGATTCATGACGCCTGCTCAGTTTCAGATTCATACCGTTGTTCCGCTTCGGCCCGCTGCCGGCGATCCGTTCTCTGATCCCTGGAACCGGATCTGCCACAGGATGGTGATCAGGGCAAACAGGATGTAGTGCAATACAATCTGCGG
>CAZXMK010000216.1:0-5196 GCA_964641935.1 uncultured Syntrophaceae bacterium | reverse complement strand
AGGTGGGACATGCCCACCTCGTAGGCGTCGGGAAAGGCCAGGGCAAACCGGAGACGGCAGGAGGCGGGGTCCCTCCGAAGGGAATTCACCTCGCCGCCGATATACCGGCCTGGCTTCTCAACGGATACGAGCAGATCTTCCCAATTCATCAATCTGCGGCCGCCTTTCACAGCGCCCCGGCGGAACGGGGCGCCGCACGGGCAGGCTTGCCGGGGCGCACCGGCGGAACCGGGAAAGGGAATGTCCCTCCGCCTCCGGAACAATGCGGCAATCCTGCGGGTTCAGGGTTTCCAGGAAAACAGGGCGGACGCCGGGAGCCTTTCCGCGCCCCGTCCGGTCTCGTTCGTCACTCCCCTGTTCGGGGAAAGCTTCCCGGCTTGGGGCCGAAGGTCGGCGGACCGGCAAAGGCCTGGGCGTACAGAAGCCACTGCTCCGTCGCGGGACCGCTGCACTCAAGCCCCGTATCGTAGGGATGGCGGCGCTGGGTGGCGACGAGGCAGAATTCCTCAGCCGTTCCGTGGACTATCTCGTCGGCCGCCTCGGGTCCCCATACCCAGGTGGCTCCGGACGGAGCCAGGAGTTCCAGCCGGATCAGCTTGTCGGGCGGCTCGAGGCGGCGGTTGAAGAAACTCCAGCCGAAAGTGATGTACCCCAGTTGGGCGATGTGGCGGAGCCGATCCGTGGCAGGACGCCGGAGCCCCAGGGCATCGACGACATTCTGGCCGTGGGCCCAGGTCTCCATCAGGCGGGCCGTGGCCAGGGTCCGGACGCTCATGGGGGGACCGAACCATTCAATCCGGTCTTTCGCTTCCCGGCTTCCGAGAGCCTCCAGGAGGGATTTCCGTTCGCGGCGCCACCAGGCCAGCAGTTCCGCCGGCGCCATTCGCCGCCCCTTTTCCAGGGTGACCTCGAAGACCGTCTCGTCCTGCGGAAACGACGCCGTCTGCTCCTGAAAGGCCCGCGGGTCCGTCATCGCCAGAACCGCCGCCCCGTCGAAAAAAGCCAGGTGGCTGATCTGGTCCTGCACGGTCCACTCGGGGAAGGGGGTCATGACGGCCCACTGGTCCTCCCGGATGTCCGCCACCAGGCCGTCCAGGGCTGCCTGTTCATTCGCAAGGTCCGTCAGCAGTTCCTTCACGTCACGTCTCCATCGGGCAGCCGGACCGGGTACTTCCAGGGATTCTGGCAGATCTCCCGGTAACGGTTCAGGGAAAACCGCCGGGGGAAATCGGCCCGTTCGAGATAGGGAAGGGCATCCGCCCGGAAACCGCTCAAGAGCTCCGCGAAGACGGCCTCCCGGTCGGCGTTGTTCACAAAGGTCCGCTCCTTCCGGTATTCATAGACTCCCTCGGGACCGAATACCCTCCGGGTCAGGTCGCAGTGTCCGGGATCGTCGAAATGGGACTCCTCGAAACGCACCTTGACCCGGATGTACAGCTCCACCTTCGTCGTGTCGGCCGCGATGGAACGGGACAGGTCCCAGACTTCCAGGACCAGCCCGTTGGACAGCTTCATGTTTTCGACGATCCTGCTCATGCGCTCCACCCTTTCCGGTCCGGCCTGTCCCGGTACCGACGGGAGACCGCCGGTCCCCACCGGAGCGGTCCTCTTATCATCTTTATCCTTGACCTGCAATTCCATTCCTCCTATATAGCCCCGGGAAAGGCGTTCCATTATCCTTTCATTCCGAACCCTTGAGGAGACGCGCCATGAACGGGCCCAACGCCGTCCTGCTCCTGTCCTGCCCGGACCAGAAGGGGCTGGTGGCAAACATCTCCAATTTCATCTTCCAGCAGAACGGCAACATCGTACACGCCGCCCAGCACACGTCCCTGAGGAAGAAGATCTTCTTCATGCGCATCGAGTGGGAGCTGGAAGGATTCAACATCCCCCGGGACGAGATCGGCAGTGTCTTCAAGCACACGGCCCGGAAGTTCGACATGACCTGGAGCCTGCACTTCACGGACACGGTCCCCCGCATGGCGATCTTCGCGTCCCGCCACCCCCACTGCCTCTACGACCTGATGCTCCGGCACCGGATGGGGGAGTTCCAGGCGGAGATCCCCCTCGTCATCGGCAACCACGAGGAGATGCGGTCCCTGGTGGAGCCCTTCGGCCTCCGCTTCGAATGCTTCCCCATCACGCCGGAGACCAAGAGCCGCCAGGAGACAAGGGAGATCGCCCTCCTGAAGAAGGAGAGAATCGACGTCATCGTCCTGGCCCGGTACATGCAGATCCTGAGCGGCAAATTCGTCCGGGAATATCCCAACCGGATCATCAACATCCACCACTCCTTCCTCCCCGCTTTCGCCGGTCCCAAGCCTTACCAGCAGGCCTACGACCGGGGTGTGAAGATCATCGGCGCCACGAGCCACTACGTGACGCAGAAGCTGGACGACGGCCCGATCATCGCCCAGGATGTCATCAAGATCAGTCACCGCGACTCCGTGGAGGACATCAAGCTCAAGAGCCAGGACCTGGAGCGGATCGTTCTCGCCCGGGCCGTGCGCCTCCACCTGGAGAACCGCCTCCTCCCCTACGGCTCGAAAACGGTCGTCTTCGAATAGGCCCCGCCCGTCATGAACCGGGGTCCTGATTTCGTCCATCTCTGCCAGCCCGGCCGCCAGTCCTGCGGCGCCTGCTGCGGCATCTACAACTACGCCGACAGCACCCGGGAATCCCTCGTCCGGCGCTTCCGGAGGCGCACCGCCCTCTACCGCCGCCTGGCCGGACCGGATTTCGACCCGGTCGCCTTCTCGCGGCTCGTTCTGGAGGAGGAAGATCCGGCGAAGCGCTACGAGGTCATCTACTGCTGCGAGTTCGTCGGCTTCCTGAACGAGGAGGAAACGCGGGTGGGCTGCCTCCTCCATCCGATGCAGAACGGGGGGCGTGACCTGCGGGACGCATCCTTCTACGGCCGGGAGCTCTGCGACGGCCACTTCTGCCCCAGCTACACCTACCTGGCCCCGGCGGAGCAGAGGGCCCTCGTGGATCTCCTGGACGACTGGTACCTGTACGGCCTGTGCGTGACGGACATCGATTTCGCCAAGGAGTATTTTCGCTTGATCAGCGAGCGGGTCGGCCGCATGCCCCCGCCGGAGGCCTTCCGAACAGGATCGACCCGGGAGAGGGCCATCGCCTTTTTCCAGCTCAAGCTGACCTGGCCCTTCCGCTCCCCCGATGTGAACCGGCTGGGGAAGTACTACTTCGACGGATCCCAGTACATGATCTCCTTCATCGACTACGATGCCCTGGGATGCGAGCGCTCCCCCTTCGACCGGATTTTCCTCAGCCTTTCCTCGGAGTTCAAAAGCCCGGACGACCTTCGGCGGGCCGAGGCACTCCTGGAGTCCCACATCGCGGCCTTCGCCCGTGCCTTTGGAAGCGAGGCGTGAGACAGGATTTCGGGTTGACAGCGAAGGGCGCATAAGATATGGAAAATCGGCAACATAAGGAGGGATGACGATGGAGACCATGAAAAAGTCGGTCCTCTATCCGCGGGAAGCCATCCGGGAGAGAGTGCTCGAACTGGGTGAAGAGGTCTCCAGGGCCTACGAAGGCCGCAACCTTATCGTCATTGGCGTCCTGAAGGGGGCCTTCATGTTCATGGCGGACCTCATCCGGGCCCTCCGCATTCCCTGCCGGATCGACTTTATCCGTCTCGCCAGCTACGGATCTGGCACGGAGACCTCCGGCCGGATCGAGCTCACCAAGGATATTGAAATCGACATCACCGGAAAAGACGTCCTCGTCGTCGAGGACATCGTCGACACGGGCCTTACCCTGACCTACCTCGTGGAAACCCTGCGGGCCCGGAATCCCCGCAGCCTGAAGGTCTGCGCGTTCATCGACAAGAAGCTCCGCCGGAAGGTCCCCTTCGAGGCGGATTTCGTTGGGTTCACCATGGACGACGGTTTTGTCGTCGGTTATGGACTCGACTTCGACGAACAGGGCCGCTTTCTTCCCGACGTCTGCATCCTGAGCGCGGGAAAGTAAAGGCAGGGCCGGGCTTCCGGCAGGCCGGAAGGAAATCACGCAGCAAGGAGGAACCATGATTATCCGGTGTGAAGCATGCGGGACGAAGTACCGCTTTGACGATAGCCTGATGGAGACCGAGGGGGCCTGGGTGCGGTGCACCCGCTGCGAGGCCGTGTTTTTCCAGGAGAACCCGAACCGCGGGGCGGTCCGGTCCGCCGAACCGGAGAAGGTCTCCGAAGAGCCGGTGGCCGCACCCCCGAAACTGTCCGAGGCCTCGGACCTCAAGATCCTGCTGCCCGGAACCCAGCCGCCATCCGAGCCGCCCCGGCAGGGCGACACGGTGACGCTTGCGGCGGACCGGATCCGGGAGGCGCTTCGGGAAGCGGAGCCCCGGAGCATGCCCGTGGACTACCCCCCGCCGTCCGTTGACCGGTCGGCCCGGATGGATGAAAGGGAGGACGAGGAGGAACCCCTTCCCCCCGAAATGGAGGCCCCCCGGCATCGCCCGTCCATCCTGCTCATCTTCCTGTCGGTGATCCTGATCCTGCTGATCGGCGGGACGGCGTTCCTCTTCCTGTATCCGGACGTGCGCAAGGCCGTCATTGCGGACCTCGTCTACAACGTCCCCGCCCTGGAAGCGGTGTTCGGCAAGGATGTCCAGCCGGCGGAGGTCAACCCCGGAGACATCCGGATCCAGCAGGTGCGGCGACGCATGATGGCCAACGTCCTCCTGGGCGACCTGCTGGTCCTGGAGGGCACGGCCCAGAACACCTCGCCCAACACGGTGACCCGGATCCGCATCCAGGGAAAGCTGTACGGACCGGCGGATCAGATCGTCCGCAGCCGCATCTCCTATGCGGGGAACCACCTCACCGACGCCGAGCTCACGAGCCTCACGGAAGAGGACCTTCAGAAGCGCCTGTCCTTCCCCCAGATCACGCCCGTCCCCAAGGACAGCCTGGTTCCCGGCGCGGCAATCCCGTTCATGATCGTCTTCGCCCTTGACAAGGCCGGCGTGGACAAGGCCGGGAAAATCACGACCGGCGTGATTCCGCTGGACGCGGAGCGGGTGCTGCCGTAGTCAGTGGTTGAAAAAACAGATGACAGAGGGGGGGCGGATATCCAATCCGCCCCTCTTTTATTTTTTTTACAGAAAATCAGGAGCGGATGGGAGGCCGGCATGTGGGAGCGAAGGCTTCCCTCGCGCTCAGAAGCGTT
>CAZXMK010000215.1:0-5233 GCA_964641935.1 uncultured Syntrophaceae bacterium | reverse complement strand
CTCTCCGACCTGGCCGCATACGCCCGGCGCTACTCGGATATCGTGGAGCAGCGCAGCTTCCTCGAACGACCCCTCCGCTTCACCTTCAGCATGATGGGCCAGTACGACACGAACTTCATCCAGGAGCCGAACGACTACCTCGGCATCCCCCTCCCGATGCCGGGCCAGCTCGACATGGGCAAGGAGTACGGATACGCGATGGTCACCTCGGCCCGCATGGACTGGGTTCCGGCCCTCAAGGGGCCCTGGCTGTTCAATGCCGGCGTCGCCGTCCTGAGTACGCTCCACGAGCGCTTCATCATCGCCCAGAACGGAAACGTGCCGTCGACCAATTACGACATGTTCGCGACGAGTCTCTATATGGCTCCGGGTTATGATTTCGGCCGCGCCGCCCTCAACCTGTCGATGAACTACACCAGCACGCTGAAGCGAAACCCCAGCTACGAGCGTTACATCGACACGTACAACATCGGACCCCTCTTCCGGATCGCCCTGAACCCTGTCAATACCCAGATCCTGGAGTTCTACGCCGGCTACTCCAAGAAGGATTTCGCCCACAGGGCCAACTCGGAAGTATGGCCGTACCAGGATATCCTCGACAGGGACACGGAGGATCAGACCTCCGAAGGGTTCAACACCCATGTCAGCTGGTTCTGGCTGTTTAAGAACACCGGCCTCTTCAACCTCAAATACGCCTACAACAAGGATCACGCCCGGGGCGTCAACTGGGACAACGAAGGGCACCGGTTATCGGCGAACCTGATCTATCCTGTCTGGAGGGCTCTCAAGCTCCAGCTCTCCGGGGACATCTACCTCCAGGACTTCACCCATCCGAGTACGCTGGGCATCTTCAGCGGCACGACCCGAAAGGACCGGGTCTACACGGGCACGGCCGGCCTCACCTGGGAATTCAGCCGGCACTTGAGCGCCCTGGTTCAATACACCTACATCCGGTCCCATTCGAACCTGTTCCTGTACGACTACAACCGGGAGATCTACGCGGCAGGCTTTGAACTGCGGTTTTAAACGCATGCCATAGGACAACCCTTCCATGGAGAAAGGAGTTAGCCCCATGAAGGTGAAAGCATGGTGGACCCTTGGAATTTTCCTCACGGTGCTGCTCTTCGCCGGTCCGGCGACGGCCGCCCCGGTCGGCAAGGTCACCCAGCTGGTAGGTAACGCGGATCTTACCAGCCCGGCCGGAAAGCCCCGGGTCCTCAAGCTCGGCGACCCGGTCGAAAACGGCGACGTCCTCCGGACAAAAAGCAAGGCCAGGGTGGGCATCACCTTCACGGACGGAAACACCCTGTGGCTGGCGGAAAAGACCCGCATGAAGATCAGCCGGTACAGCACCGCCGAGCGATCGAACAATTACTTCGACCTGTTTCGCGGAAAATCCCGGACCGTGGTCACGAAACTGGCCCGCGGCTCCCGCATGGAAGTCCACACGCCGACGGCCGTCTGCGGCGTCCGCGGCACCATCATCATCGGTCTGTTCACGAACGGGGAGAGCGCCTTCTTCCTGCAGGGCGGCGCCGGGTACGGCTACAACAAGAGCGAGCCCGGCAAGGAAGTGACCATCCCGCCGGGAAGCGGAATGGTGGTAACGAACGAAAAGGCCGAGCCCGTGGTCAAGCCCTCCACGGCGGCGGACGTGGAGCAGCACCTGCAGGACACCTCGACGGGAACGGTTGATACGTCTGGAACAACCGGCACGACGGACGGCGGGACGGCGCTCGACGTCGCGAACCCCTGGACGCCGCCGCTCGGCACCACGACGCCGACACCGACGATCACGGACCAGACCAGCGACGTCAGCTTCTCAATGACGGTTGCCCAGGACGGTTTCGCCGGCCTCCTGGAGGGAAGCTACGGCCTGCTCACGCGCATCGGAACGGTCAGCTACAGCGGCACGGTGCCGTCAGGACCGGCCTTCACGTCGCTGGCCACGCCGCTGACCGGAACCCTGAGCAACGACGCCACGTACACGGGACTGATTGGAGGCGTGACCGGAACCTATCACGGCTTCTTCAACAGCATCACCAACAACGCCGGGGTTCTCGGCATCCTGGCGGGGAACCTGGACGGAACGTACTCCGGCGGGACCATCACCGCCACCGGAACATTGAACCACGACACGACGAGCTACGTCGCGGCGAGCGCATTCCAGGGCTTCAGCAGCATTGCCGTGCCGACCTTCGCGACGACCAAGCTGAGCGGTCTCTTTTCCTATTATGCCCCGGTCGAAACGGGACTCGCCTATGGATACCTCACCACGTCGGGGGGGCTCTTCGGCCTTTGGGGGTTTTCCGGTAACGGCGGGGAATATCTGAACGGCGGCGGCTATACGACCTGGGTCAGCTATTATGGGTACGACTTTACCAGATCCTCGGTGGGAGGACCGTCGGATGTCTTCATGCTGGGCCTGGTCACCGGAACGGACGACCTGGCGGGACACACGACCCTGACCGGGAACGACTCGATCCAGTACATGGACCGGAATCTTTTCGGCCTCATGAGCGTCAGCTACATGGGCGAGTATATCGGTGAGAACTATGAGATCGCAGGGACGGGGATCTACAAGCTCGCCCCCCTGGCCTTCACCGGCGACTGGGGAGGTGACGGGACGAATCCCAGCGCGACTGCCGTGGGCGCCTTTTTGTATGACGGCACCGGCACCCAGACCATCGCCGGATCGGGTAAAGATATGTACGGCCTCGTCGGCGGCTACTCCGTTCCATGGTCCGGGGGTGCGACCATGTACGCCATGGGCAGCTTCTCGCTGAGCCCGGACTCGAACACCCACTATCTGTGGCTCGGCGATCTCACCGGGAACGCCCGTAGCGGCGGCGTGACGGACACATACCGCAAGTTCGACGGCTACATGACGGGACTCTGGCTGCCCACCTCCGGCACGAACAACGGGACCGTTGAGGGCGCAGCCCGGACGCTCTTCCAGAATGTCGGCTACGGCGGCGGCTTTTATAACGGGACCATCGGCATCCTGAGTTCGGACAGCCTGAGCGGCAACTCCTACGGGTTATACAGCCCCGGCGAAGGTACCCTCCGGGGCATGTGGCAGGCCTCGGGCATGCTGGCGCCGTCCTACAGCGAAACGATTGCCAATGTCTCCACGCTGGCCGCCGGCACCGGCAGCATCGCGTCCAATTCAAGACTCGCCGGGAAGTTCGACAATGGCGGCTCCATCTATGCCGAGGTCCTGGGATCGCTGAAATTCTACCTGGTGGACGCGGTCTATCGCCCCTGGGGCATCTACAAAATGGCCCTGCAGAGCAAGGCCGGCAGCTACGTCCGCCCCGCCGGCGCGACCACCTGGTCAGCCCGCCTCGGCGGCGAGGGAATCTTCGGGTCCGGTGCCACGGCCTCCGGCTACTGGGTGTCGACCATCAACGGGACCTGGAACGACACCGGCGAGATCCGGGGTCAACTGGGCTTCGCCTCCGGGATTGCCGACTCCTTCAGCATGTGGATGACCCAGGATTACGTCGGCATCCTGTCGGGTCCGGTCTACGGTGTCAGCGATTCGTCTACATCCTGGGTCGGGGAAAGCGTCGGAAGCTACACCGGTACGAAGCTGGCCTTCGTGGCCGAGGAGAACGGGAGCGGCAAGTTCTGGGATTACGACGCCACCAATGCCAGCTTCGTATCAGACGGGGGGATTCCGGGACTGATCGGCGGAACCGAATCCCTCTTCAACGGCGCAGGCGGGGTCACTCCCTACCCGTCCGTTCAGGTTTACGGTATCGGGGGGCTCACAAAAACAGGCAGTCTCGATTATACGACCATTCTCGCCCAGTTCACCGGCGGCATTCCGGATCAGGCAGGCTACCGCCTGTCCTTTTCGGGCCTTCGGACCGCAACGGATATGGTTTCATCCTTCATGAGCGGTGTCTACTGGAACAAGATCAGCGAGGGGTCGTACAGCATCGGCTTCCTGTACTCTTCCAGCGACGGAGCCCGGAGTCCCTTCACCACGCACCTCTATGAAGAGCTCCCGTCAGGGGGTTACCAGATGTGGTTTCTCGGCGCCGATGCGAGGCTGCAGGCGTACCAGATCGCCACCGTGGCTTCGGCACCCGGGATCGACGACTGGGTATCCGAGGGAAGGAACAATTACACCGTCTCGGCCCAGGGGCTGACCGACGGAACGATCACCCAGAAGGCCTACCGAAACGAGTATGTGAAAATCAACAACGCATCCTGGGGCGTGGGGGTGCGTCTCGCGGGAGGCGACTATGACGTGGGCGGCATGGATGATATCACCGGCTTCGAAGGCCAGTCCTTCACCACGACCAGCTCGAATGCAGTCGGCACGGTGAATACCTACGACCGGGTCGACTTCACCTCTGTGGACGGCGGCACGGGCGTCTTCGCCGCCTCCGTCGCCGGGGCCCGGGTCGAGCTGGAAGGCGGCAGGACGGAAGTCACGGGGGCCTTAGCCAAAGGACTGTTCGATCCTGTCGCGACGACCTGGCGGATGGCCGGCGCAGGCTTCTCCATGGAAACGGGAGCCTTCCTGGACAAGATCAACGGGCTGGACGAGGCGGGTCGGACGGCCTTCCAGAAGGCCACGGGCATCCCGACCGTCGTCGTCGGGACGGCCGACCTGGCCATGACGAACAATGCGAGCAACCCGAACATCACCGCCCTGAACATGAACAGCGTCACCTTCCTCGCCTCCCAGAGCGGGTCGGCACCGCAGATCTGGGCGACCAAGAATATCTCGGGATCTTATTCGGACACTCCGCTTCTTGGTGCTGGAAAGAGTGTGACACTGGGCGGCGGCGGACTGACAGCGGACTTCACGCCGGTCGCCTGGACGGGCGCCAACTGGGGCGCCACCGTTTCCGGGAGCGGGCTCTTGAGCGGCGGGTCGTACACCGGCACCATCTCGTTCCAGGGCGGAGCCGCCGGCACCATCACACCCGGCGGCGGTACGGCCGGAACCATATCGGGAACCGGAGCCGGCACGGCACAAGCGGCAGGCCCCTTCTGAGACGCATATCGTAAAGCATTCCAATGCAAAAGGGCGCAGGCCCCCGGGCCTGTGCCCTTTTGCATGCCCGCCGCTCCGGGACGGTCTTTCCCGCGGCGGCGCCCCTTGTGGCGGATTCCGTTTCCTGTTATGGAGGTCGGGCGCCTGCCGATCTGCATGACAAGAGTCCATCAAGCCGGGAGAAGACCGCCGGATGACGGGAAAAAAGAACGCGCC
>CAZXMK010000214.1:0-5282 GCA_964641935.1 uncultured Syntrophaceae bacterium | reverse complement strand
ATGGTGGACGTCTACCTGCCCGACTTCAAGTTCGGGGATCCCGCCCTGGGCATGAAACTCACCGGGGTCCCCGATTACCCGGAGACGGCTCTGCGGGCCGTCGGCGAGATGATCCGGCAGGTCGGGGACGCCCTGGAGACGGAAGGCTCCCTGGCCAGGAGGGGCCTCATCGTGCGGCACCTGGTCCTCCCCGGAAACACCGCCAACAGCAGGACGGTCCTCGATCTCATCCGGCGGCGGCTCGGCCCCTCTGTCCCCCTCAGCCTGATGTCCCAGTACACTCCCGTCAACCCGGTCAGGCTGGAGCCGGATCTGAGCCGGCGGGTGACGCCGGAGGAGTACGAGTCCGTCGTGGAATACGCCCTTGACCTGGGTTTTGAAGAACTCTATGTTCAGGCCGTGGACGAGCGGGAGATCGTCCCGGACTTCCGGCGGGAGGATCCTTTCCGCTGGCCCGGGAGCGACGGCTGAAAGGCCGGCCCCCTCCCGCCCCTCGCACGACACCCCGAACTCACCCTCATCCGGAGCGGCAAATGGCGGATCTTTCCGGCATCGGGAAAATGCTCATCGTCCTCGGCCTGGTCCTCGCGGGCGTCGGCCTTCTTTTCGTCCTGGGGGGAAAGGGCTTCCTGTCCTGGTTCGGACGACTGCCCGGGGATTTTTCCTGGCGGGGCCGGAACGTTCACATTTACGTTCCCCTGGCAACCAGCCTCCTGGTCAGCCTGGTCCTGAGCCTCCTGTGGATCTTCCTGAACCGGAAGTAAGGAAAAAGAATTTGCAATTCCGCCGTGTTTGTACTACCAAAACGGCCCTTCCCGACCCGCGGTCCGCATCGGGAAAATCAGCCTGACCGGAGCAGGACAACCATGCTGGAACTGATGAGAAAACACGCCAGGAGCTGGATCATGAAGATCCTCCTGGGAATCATCGTCATCGTCTTTGTCCTTTATTTCGGCTCCCTCGGCGGCCTTCAGCAGACGGAGACAATCGTCACGATCGACGGAAAGAACCTCGTCTACGCCGACTTCCAGCGGGAGTACCAGAACATGGTGGAGGCCTACCGCCAGCGGCTCGGCAACGAGGTCACCGACGAGCTGGTCAAGGACGGCCGGTTGAAGCAGCAGGCCCTGGACAATCTCATCCACCAGACGATTCTCCTCAAGAAGGCCGATGAGATGAACATCCGGGTATCCGACGAGGACATGAAGAACTTCATCATGTCCGTTCCCGCCTTCCAGCGGAACGGCGTTTTCGACGACCGCCTCTACAAGCAGGCCCTCCGGTACAACAAGGTCACCGCGGAAGAGTTCGAGGGGATCCAGAGGCGGGCCATGACCATCGCCCGCATGGAAGACCTGGTCCAGGGATCGGTCAAGGTCTCGGACAGCGAGATCTCGGATCTCTACCGCCTCCAGAACGAAAAGATGAACCTGGCCTTCGTCGCGATCTCGCCCTCGGATTTCGAAGGCCGAATCACGCCCTCCGAGAAGGACCTGGAGGGCTACCTGAAAGAGAAAGGCGACCGGTATCGCGTGGCCGAGCGAATCCAGCTGAAGGTGCTGGCCTTCCATGGAAAGGACTTTGAGGATGCGGTGAAGCCCTCCGACGAGGACGTCCGCGACTACTATGACCGGCACAAGTCCGATTTCCGCAAGGACGGCCGGCAGTTGTCCCTGGAACAGGCGCGGGAGCGGATCATCGCGGAGAAAAAGCGTGTCGAGGGAATGTACGCGGCATCGGACCGCGCCAAGAAGGCCCACGACACCATTTACCAGGACGAGAATTTCGACGGCTATGCCGCCCAGAACCGGTTGAACGTCCAGGTGACGGACTTCTTCGCCATTTCCGCTCCACCGGCCGCATTTCGCGGGATCAAGGACTTCGAAAAGACGGTCTTCGGCCTGAAGCCCAAGGAGGTGAGCCCCGTTCTCTCAAGTGACCGGGGGTATTTCCTCTTCCAGGTAGCACAGCGGAAACCCGCCTACGTCCCCCCGCTCAAGGAGATCGAAAAGGAGGTCCGGGCCGGGTACGTCAAGGAGGAGTCACGCCGGAAGGCCGCCGCGGAGGCGGAGGCCCTGGCCGGCCGCCTCAAGGCCGGGGCGACGCTCGATCAGGTCGCCAAAGGCTGGAAGATCGAGGAGACGGGCTTCTTCGCCCCCACCCGGGCCATTCCGAAGATCGGCGAATCCCGGGAACTGACGGAAGCCATCTGGGCGCTTTCCGCCAGGAAGCCCCATCCGGAGAAGGCCTTCGCCGTGGGCGACCGATTCATCCTGGTGGAGTTCAAGGGGAAGAGCACCGTCGATTTCACCGACTTCGCCTCCCGGAAGGAGGCCTTCCGGAACGCCCTCCTGCAGATGAAGCAGAGAACCATCATCCGGACCTGGGTGGAGGGCATCAAGACGGCCATGGTGAAGGAAGGCCGGCTGAAGATCAAGAAAGACGTGAAGGACCTGTAACCGTACCCGGCGGGAGGACCCTCCCGCCGCCCATCGCGATTCCGCCGGCCGACCCGGCAAAGAAACAAACAGGAGGAACATCATGGACTGGGGCATGAAAAACCGCCTCTCCCGCCTGATCCAGCCGGACGGCCGCTGTTTCTTTCTTCCCATCGATCACGGCTATTTCCAGGGACCCACGTCCTGCCTGGAGAAACCCGGCGAGACGATCGCGCCGCTCCTGCCGTACTGCGACGCCCTGTTCGTGACGCGCGGCGTCCTGCGGGCCGCCGTGGATCCGGCCATCACCACCCCCATCATCCTCCGGGTCTCCGGCGGCACCAGCGTCATCGGCGCCGACCTGGCCAACGAGTCCATCACCACCTCCATGGAGGAGATCCTCCGACTGAATGTGGCCGCCGTGGGCGTCTCCATCTTCGTGGGCAGCGAGTACGAGCGGGAGTCCCTCCTGAACCTGGCGGAGATGGTCAACCTCTGCGAGGACTACGGCATTCCCGTCATGGCCGTCACCGCCGTGGGCAAGGAACTGGAGAAGCGAGACGCCCGCTACCTGGCCCTGGCCTCCCGCATCGCCGCCGAGCTGGGCGCCCGGGTGGTCAAGACCTACTGGTGCGAGGACTTCGACCGGGTGACCTGCGGCTGTCCCGTTCCGGTGGTCATGGCCGGTGGACCGAAGTGCGAGACCGAGCTGGAGGTGATGGAATTCGTCCACGACGGCATCCGGAAGGGCGCCATCGGCCTCAACCTTGGGCGGAACGTCTGGCAGCATCCCCACCCCGTGGCCATGATGCGGTCGCTCCGGGCCATCATCCACGAAAATTACACGGCCCCCGAGGCCCACGGGCTCTACCGGGAGATCGTCTCCGCCGGCAGGAAGAAGGCGCCCGGGACGAAAACACGAAAAAAGTAACCCCTTGAACAGGCGGGAAGCCCGTTTCCCGTAAACTTTCCCCGGATCCAGCCATGCGCGTCGCCGTCTACTACAGAAACCGGGACGTCCGGGTCGAAGATCGGCCCGTGCCTGCCGTCGGCCCCGGCGAAATCCTCGTCAAGGTCCTGGCCAGCGGCATCTGCGGAAGCGACGTCATGGAGTGGTACCGACTCCGCAAGGCCCCGCTCGTCCTGGGGCACGAGATCGCCGGGACCGTCGAGGAGATCGGCCCCGGGGTGACCGGCTGGAGCCCCGGCGACCGGGTTTTCGTCTCCCACCACATCCCCTGCAACACCTGCCGCTGGTGCCTCCGGGGCTGCCACACGGCCTGCGAGACCCTTCACACCACGAACTATGACCCGGGAGGCTTCGCCGAATATCTCCGGGTGCCCCGCCTGAACGTGGACCGGGGCGTCTTTCTCCTGCCGGAGGAGATGAGCTTCGCCGCCGGCGTGATGATCGAGCCGCTGGCGTGCGTCATCCGGGGGCAGCGCCTCGCCGGCCTCCAGCCCGGCCAGTCGGTCCTGGTCCTGGGGAGCGGCATCTCGGGCATCCTTCACATCATGCTGGCCCGGGCCCTCGGGGCGGGCCGGATCCTGGCGACGGACGTCCACAATTACCGGTGCGAAGCGGCGCTCCGCTTCGGCGCCGAGGCCGTCGCGGACGCCCGGGAGGACCTGCCGGACTGGGTCCGCCGGCAGAACGACGGCTGCCTGGCCGACACGGTCATCGTCTGCGCCGGCGCGCCATCCGCCTTCGAGCAGGCGCTCCACTGCGTGGACCGGGGAGGGGTCGTTCTCTGCTTCGCCACCACGGAGCCGGATTTTCTGCTGCCGGTGCCCCTCAACGAGTTCTGGCGGAACGAGATCCGGATCCTTCCCTCCTACGGGAACAGCCCCCTGGACGCCCGGGTCGCCATCGACCTCATCCGCCTGGGACGCGTTCCCGTGGAGGAGATGATCACCCACAAGCTCCCGCTCGCGGACATCCAGGAGGGCTTCCGCCTCGTCGCCGAGGGTGGGCCGTCCCTGAAAGTCGTCATCGAACCCCATCGCTGAAAACCCGCCGGGCAACCGTTGAACCCCCGGCAGTCCCGCCGGGATCGTACCCATCAGGAAAGGAGAAGGCAGGACCATGTTCAAGGACCTGGTAGTGAAAAACAGGAGTTATCGGAGATTCGACGAATCCTTCACCATCAGCCGGGAAACGATCCTGGAACTGGTGGACCTGGCCCGCCAGACGGCCTCGGCGGCCAACAAACAGCCCCTCCGGTACATCCTGTCCTCGGACCCGGAGAGGAACGCCGTCGTTTTCGGGCATCTCGCCTGGGCGGGCTACCTGCCGGACTGGCCGGGGCCGGAGACCGGGGAGCGCCCGACGGGATACGTCATCATGCTGGGAGACAGGGAAATCGCGCCGGAGGTGGCCTACGACCACGGCATTGCCGCCCAGACCATCCTCCTGGGGGCGGTGGAAAAGGGGCTGGGGGGCTGCATGATCGCCTCGGTGAGCCGGGCCGCCCTGCGGAAGGCCCTGGCCATCCCGGAGCGCTACGAGATCCTGCTCGTCATCGCCCTGGGCAGGCCCGTGGAGACCGTCGTCATGGACCCGATCGGCCCGGACGGGGACGTGAAGTACTGGCGCGACGGCAACCGCGTCCATCACGTTCCCAAGCGCCGCCTGGAGGACATCGTCCTGGGCTGACCCCGGGGCCGCACGGCACGCCCGGCAATCCAAGCAGAGGGGGAGCGGACGAATCCACCCCTCCTTTTTTTACTCTTCGCATCGGGGCGCGGGGGCTGCCACGGGGCTCCCGTTGTCGCGAAAACGTTTCCGCTCTTCGCCTTCTGAAACCGAAGAGCCTGGTGTCCGGAAACGTTTTCCTATTGCTC
>CAZXMK010000213.1:0-5288 GCA_964641935.1 uncultured Syntrophaceae bacterium | reverse complement strand
AGGATCTTCGGGGAGCAGCCGTCGAATCCGTACCCTTTCTTGTCGGCCAGCGGGCCGCGGCCCTCCAAGGCGCTGGGGGGAGGCAGGAAGATATGGGGCGTTCCCTCCGGCGTGAGATACAGCACGTCGGAGACGGCGACACCCTGGCGGAGAAGCTCGGAGCACCGGGCGAGATAGCGGTGGTAGGCCGAGGCCATGGGCCACCAGGTCTGGTTCCGGTGCCAGCTCACGCCGTACGGCCCGAAGGCCAGGCCGGGCTTGTAGGCGTCGCCCAACGCCTGGTGCGCGAAGGTGTGGAACACGAAGCGATTGATGCCCACGGCGAGCGCCCAATCGCCCTGGTTCTTCAGCGACCAGGGATAGGCGTCCAGCCCCCCGACGGAGGTGAACGCCTCGGCGGAGACGATCGGCCGTCCCATCACATGGGCAACGGACGTGGATTCGAAACAGCTGTAGGCGGAATCCACGCTGTTGTTCCAGAACTCCGCCATGGGCACGTCCGCCACCGCGCCCAGGTCGAGGTCGCCGGCGGGGTTCATGTCGTAGGGCTCGATCGAAAGCGAGAGCCCGCGTTCCCGCCCGTACGCCTTGACGGCTTCAGCATGGCGCTCCAGCACCAGCTCCTGCCCCGTCAGGCGAACGTCCCAGAGGAAGCGCTCGGACATCTCGAGGCTCCGGACGGCCCTCCCGGTGTAGACCGGCAGCCAGGGCCGGGCGTCGTAGCCGCGCCGCTTCTTGAACTCGGCCAGGAACGAAGGCGTCCAGTTCTGGGCGCCGGATTCCCAGCTGTCCATGTGCAGCGTGGTCAGGCCGTGCGCATTGGCGCGCGGACCGATCTTCCGGAGCAGTTCCCCGACATACCGGTCCAGGTGGGACGCCAGCGCCGCGGCGTCGAATTTGTCGCATTCCAGGCCCAGCGCCGTGGACGGGGCGGGCCGGCTGCTCGCGCCCGTGGGGCGGCGGCCCATGCGGACGACCGTCCACTCCCCGGCCGGGACCTCCCACTCGAGGGCGCCGTCGGGCCGGAGCCGTTCGGTCAGGTCCACGATCTCGCCCGGCGGAATGACGCCCTCGGGATCGGGTTCCGCGTACGTCGCCGGAGCCGGCAGATAGGGCTTGACGTGCTTCCAGATCGAATACGGCCCCCTATCGAAGAGCGCTTTCTCGTCGATGTCGGCGATGACGGGCGCACGGCTGGGGAAGGCCCAGACCGCCACGTCCTCGTAGAACGGGCTGGCCATCTTGTGGAACTCGGTCGAGCGCTGCTCCGGCAGGGGCAGTCTCCCGGCGTAGCGGCGCGGCCCCAGGAGATCGACCGAGCTGAAGACCAGGTGCTGCATGGCTTGTTCCGGCTCGACCCAGGGACCGCCGCTGCCGCACCAGCCCGGCCCGATCCCGAGGGTGATGTCGATCCCCAGGCGTTCCGCGTCGCGCACGGCCCGGACGAAGAGGTCCTGCCACTCGGGGCTCATGAAGGCGACCGGACCGCCCGGCGGCTCGCCGATGTCCACCTCGAGGAACACCAGGTTGCCGAGGCCAGCGGCCTTCATGGACTCCAGGTCCGCGGTCATCTCCCGGCCGTTGAGGTTGCCGTTCAGGAAGTACCAATAGACCCCGGGGCGGGCGGAATCCGGGGGTTCGGCGAAGTTCTTCTCCAGGTCCCCGGCCACCGGCCCGGGCCGGCAGCCGCCGAGGAGGCCCGCCAAGGCCGCCAGCAGCGCCGCGGCGAGGATGAGAGGCCCGTGTCCGTTCGCTCGCGATATCCTCATCCGGTGTCCTCCCTCGAATGGCCTTCGGGCGGCGCAGCCCGTGTCCTCAAGGATATGTTTTTTCGGCGCTGGTGACAATTCGTCCGGACCGGACGAACTCCGGACGGGCATGGCGCGGCCGCCTGGTCGGGGGAACGGATAGCGCGCCTGGAGGGACTCGAACCCCCGCCCGGCTGCTCAGAAGGCAGCTGCGCTGATGTCCGAACCGGCGGGGATTATCGCGGGCGGGGCATCGCCCAGCTCTGCAGCTCCCCCGCGAACAATATCGCATCGGGATAGTTCTTCAAGACCGTCTCCCGGTCCAGGGGTGGCTCGGTGTAATGGTAATGGGAGGGGACGACGTAACGGGCGGCGATGCCCTCCCGGACCAGCCGGCGCTCGGCCGGGACGTCCGAGAGATAGAAATGCTGAACGAAGGCCGCGTCGATCGTCCTCTCGGGCAGCCGGAGGGCGCGGAACGCTTCGAAGCCGATGGATCCGGCGTCGATATCCCCGCTATGAAAAAGCGTGATCCCGTCGACGGAGACGAGATAGCCGTAATTGACGATCTCCGCCCGGCCCGCCGGGGGCGCGCCGTGGGAAAGGGGAATGGCCTCGACGCGAATTCCCCGGACCTCCGCGACGGCGGGCCTGTCTTTTCCCGGCTGGAAGGCGATCACCCGGCCGGGGAAGCCGTCCAACGAGGCGACCGCCTGGGGCGTGGAGCCGAAGACCGCGGCGGGATGACCGGCCAGGAAGCGCCTCACCTGGCCGGGATCGAAGTGATCGCCGTGGCTGTGCGTCGCCAGGGCCAGGTCGATGCCGTCGAAGGGCGGCCGCCCTTCGGCCATCATGTCCCGGATGCCTTCGGGAAGGGTGTAGCCGCCCGGGAAGCCGACGAACAGGGCGTCGATGAGGATCTTTTTATCGCCGACGGCGATCAGGAAGCCCGCGTTGCCGACATAGGTCACCCGGACCTCCGGGGCCGCATCGCGGGCCTTGTAGAGCTTGATGTTCCTGAACGTGGGCGTCGGACCGCGGAAGTCGACGGCTTCTCCGTCGGGGGTGAAGAACAAGCCCGGCAAATGCTCCGTCAGCAGGAAATCCTGTCCGCTCCCTTCGAAATGCAGCCATCCGTTCTTCGTCGAAACGGTATAGAATTTTTCGCCGACCCCGAATCTCTTTCTGACATAGGAGCCGAGAAAGTCCTGCCACTCCTTCTTATCGGGGCCTCGGGACTCGCCCTTTCCGCTGCCCAGGACCCAGACCGTCCCGTCATAGGCCCGGACGACCGAGACCGGCTTCCCTCCGGCGTCGCGCCGAAAACGATAGAGATAGCTCGCGGAGGCATATTCGTCCGGCGAGACCGGCGTGAGCGGCACGAAGGCGGTGCCCGAGACGACCCCGAACCGGCCGTCCTTGATGAGGAAGATCTTGTCGTCGTTGGTGCCGTTGTATCTCCCATCGAGATCGGTCGGCAGATAGGCGGCGTCGACCGTCCGGGGGGGCATGTGCCCGGCCAGCCAATCGGCCGGTCCGAGGTCCTTCTTCCCCGTGAGCCGCTCGACGACCTTCAGCAGGATCTCCTCGGCCAGGTCCTCGTTCACGTTATCGTGGTCCTGGGCGTTGGTCATGACCATGACGCCGTAGCCGAGATCGGGAAGCCATTTCATCTGGCAACGGAAGCCGAAGCCGCCGCCGCCGTGCTCGAGCGTGCGGACGTCCCGCCCCCCGAGATGGTAATATCCCGGCCACAGGCCCATCCCGTACCCTCGGGCCTGATCCTTCATAGGGAAGGGAATGGTCTGCATGAACGAGAGCCACTTCTCTTCGAGGAGAGGCTTCCCGTCCTGGCGGCCCCCGTTCAGGTGAAATCGCAGGAAGCGGGCCATGTCGGAGATGCTGGCATATACGCCTCCCGGGGCGGGCATGGGATTATCCAGGGGGACGCGCTCGAAGGCCTTGTTGTTCCCGACCGCCCGGTTCTCGTCCGCCCGGATCCTGTCCATGTCGTAGGTGCTTCGCGTCATGCCCAGCGGATCGAAGACTTTCTCCCGGACATACTCCGTGAACGGCTTGCGGATCACCGTCTCCAGGATGTGAGCCGCCAGCTCGACGCCCAGGTTGGAGTATTCCGCGCGCTCGCCCGTCTCGAACCGCAGCCAGGTGCGGGAAATGCTTCGGATGTGGTCCGCGTAGGACGGCGTAAAGGGGTCCGCGTTGTTGCCGACCGGCGCGTCGTGGGTCAGGCCGGAGGTCATGCTCAGGAGATGTCGCAGGGTGATGACCGACATCGGATCTTCGCCAGAGCGGGACTGAAGGCGGAATTCCGGAAGGTAAGTCTTGATGGGGACATCCAGGCGGAGGAGGCCTTCCTGGACGGCGATCATGAGGCCCGTCACCGTGACCGTCTTGGACACCGACAGGATCCCGAACATCGTGTCCGCGTCGACCCGGCCTCGATGCTCCGCGTCGCGAAACCCGAACCCTTCGGCCCAGAGGACCTGGTCCCGGCTCACCAGCGCCACGGCCAATCCCGGCAGATAGACCTCCCGGCCGAGGATGTCGCGGATGCTTTGGCGGGATCCTTGAATGACCGATTGGACCTGCTCGGGACTGAGCCGGCCCTGGGGCGCGGCGGTCTCCTGGCCGTGCGCCGGACCGGAAACACATAGAAGAAGCGCGAGCGCGATCCCCCCGGCTCTTTTGCTTTCGGTCATGACACGGGCTTTCATTGGCATCTCCTGAACGGTTCGATCTCGATCATGGTCGCCGCCGGGTCCTTCCGGCCTTCGGCCGCGGGGACGCCGGCGCCAGACAGCATACCCAGGGACGCGGGGACCGTCTATCGGGAAACCGCCTATTTCGGGAGAATCATTCGGTTTCCCGACCCCCCGTCCCGGCCGAGGGCGGCTTGTCCGGCCCTCTCGTTCTCGGCTATAATCGCTTCCGTTATCTGGGATATCGGGCCATGAAGCATCTCAATCTGTTGACGGGCGTCCTCGTCCTGATCGTGGGGATCTGGGCCCTCGTCGAGTTCCGCCAACGGTCTCGCCGCTTTCCCGGCTCCGGCCTGGACGGCGTTTGGCGTTTCCTGGCCTTCTACAACGCGATCACGCTGACCATCACCCTGAGCTCTTATGGGCTCTACAATATCGCCCCTCTCCAGCTGGCACGCTTGTCCTTCTGGTACAAGGTCGTCGAGCTTCCCCTCCTGACCGCTCTCACCCTCGGCGTCCATCTCTCGCTCTACAGGGCCGTCTTCGCGCGCCGCGGCCGGGAGATGCCGAGATGGATCGTGCCCGCCGCGGGCGCGTTCGGCTTCGGCGTGGTCGCCTGGTCCTTTCTGGCGTCGAGGCTCCCCGCCCTGCGACCCCCGGGCTCGGCGAACGTCTTTTGGCTCGCCCTCGTCTGGATCCCGGGACTCCTCGACGTCTTTTGGCTCGGCCGCCTGCTGGCCGAAAGCCGGAAGGCGGCCGATCCGGGCCGGCGCCGGGCCGACGCCGCCTTCGCCCTGCTGTTCCTGGCGCGCTCTCCTCT
>CAZXMK010000212.1:0-5290 GCA_964641935.1 uncultured Syntrophaceae bacterium | reverse complement strand
CGCAGGCAAGGCGCGCCCATCCCGAGGACTGAGACGTACTACCGGTACGCCGCAGCGACGAGGGATTTCGTGCAACGCAGCATCCGGGCTTTTTCGAGGTCGCCTCAAAAGGAAACCGCAGCCCATCTGACTGCGGTTTTCTTTTATCCTATTGATCTTCCGGCGATTTTCCGCCCGCCGGCATCGTTCGACCGGTCTGAATCAATCCAGCACGATCATGACGCGGCACTTCTGCATGAACGCCACGTTCTCCTTGACGGAGCGTAGCTTCTGCGCATCGTCGCCGGCGATCTTCAGGTCCGATTTGCCCGCCCCCTCGGCGCTCAGGGCCTTGACGGTCAGCGGATTGTTCGTCACCCGGGGGTTTCCCTGGGCGGCGGAGAGATCCCTGGCGTAGCCGCTGATTCCCTGCTGAATGGCGTATTCCTTGTTCACCACGAGGGTCCCGTACACTTCCTTCCCGTTCTCATCGAAGACCTTGGGGGACATGGCGGGCCGGGCGCCGAGACCCCGGGCGTCAATGACCAGTCCCGTGAAAATGTCCTCCGACTTTCCGGGTTTCGGCCTCACCGGCGGGGGCGGCGGATCGGTCTTCTTGTCGTCGGTGATCGCCTTCGGCAGGATCGTCCGGACGAAGGAACCGGACATGGACATCCGCACGGTCACTTCCACCGTCCCGTCTGACATGTACTCCCGGTTGGTCACCTTGGCGTTCTTCACGAGCCCGGAGACACTCGCCTGGATGACGTCGCTCTCGGTGACGAAATCCTTCACGGTGGTCTGCGAGTCGATCTGGACCCCCTTGGTCACTTCCAGGAGGTTCCGGTAGGCGTCTACCTGGGCGGCCCGGAGAGCCATCGGCCGTGCCTGCGGCTTGCCGTAGTATTTCTCGGGAGGAGCGCCGATCCCCACAGCCTCGATGTAGCCTTCCTCGTAGTTGATGAGCCCCTTCCCGTCCGGCGTGGTTTCCGCCACCTTGGCCTCGATGATCTTGTTCCACTTGTCCAGGGTTACCTTGCCGTCCCCCGGCGCCTGCCCCTGCTGACAGAAGCCGGTACCGGCCAGCACAAACATCGCAGCCGCGAGGACACCCGCGAAAACCAGAACCTTCGATCTCATGTCAACCTCCTGATGATGGTCAAATCGATTTTGTTCACGTCGGGGTGGGAGGGTAACACAAAGCTTTTTCCCAATTCAAGGAGGAAAAAGGCACCCTCCCGCCGCTCTATTTCCGCTCCCGGAAGGCCTCCGGCTCCGGTTTCAAGAGCCAGGGGCTTATATTCACGTTCTTTTCCGGGTCGCCGAAGATCATGCGCATGTCCGGCGGGCTCTTTCCCCACCAGTTGTTCCGGGCATCGATGTACAGGGACGAGAAGCTCTGGATGGCCACCTCGTTCTTTTCAAAATTGTTCCGCTGGATCAGGGGACGCGACGTCCCGACACACTTGACGGCACCCTCTCCCCGGTTTCCCGTAAAGGTATTGAAGGAAATGGTGGGGGAGGCGTCGTTCCTGCAGAATACCCCGCACTGGCTGCTCTCGGCCACGTGGCAGTGGCTGATCTCCGGGTTTCCGAAGTGGATGTCGAAGGCCGTCTCGGCATACTTCACGACACACCAGGAGAAGGCACTGTTGACAGCCGTGGGTTTCGCCAGCCGGAAGGCGCTGGAATAGAACCCCGGCGATGGGGACGTTCCGGAGGCGGTGAACAGGATCGGCAGATCCCGGGTCCCCCGGGCAATCACCCCCCCGTTCTCGGCCACAATGGCCGTGTTCCGGTCGAACAGGACCGTGACGCCCCGCTCGATGGTCAGGACGGCGCCCCCGTCAAGGATCACGTCGCTGGTGACGGTGTAGGGGCTGTTCGACTGGATCAGGAAGGCATCCGCCGTAATGCGCCCCCCGATCCGGGAGGACAGGATCGGAAGCTCCAGGGATTTCCCGCCCGGCCAGGGTGCGCCTAAGATGCTCTGCACGTCCACCTTACCCTGGACACCGGCCAGCACCTCCTGTCCCCGGGTGCTCCCCCACCAGTTTCCGTGAGCCTTCACGGGATCGCCGGCGGCGGGGGCCTGGATATTGAAGGGCAGGTTGTCCGAGACGTTGTTTTCCGAAATGGCCGGATTTCCACCCGCCATGACGATTCCGGAGCCGTGGTTCCGGGAAATGCTGTTCCTCAGAATCGCCGGGGCTGCCCTCTCCACGAGGATGCCCGCGTTCAGGTTGTCCTCGATGGCGTTGTCCGCAACCAGGGGGGCCGCTCCGTCGACGGCTACGACGGCCGACTGCAGGTTCCGGGATATCCGGGATTTCAGCAGGTGCGGCTTGGAGAAAGCCCCGGAGGCCCGGAAGGCCGTGGCGTTCTCCGTCAGTTCCGACGACTCCACGACGGGCGACGAAGCCTCGCAGTCGACGGCCCGCCGGGCGTTCCGGATCCGGATGTAACCCAGGGCGTTCACCTTGTCCTTCACGTTCCGGAAGCGGATGCCCGGCCAGGTTTTCCCTTCCCGGGCGGAGTCGAAGACGATGATCCGTTCCGAGTCGCCCCGGGCCATGAGCCGCCCCTCCACGACCAGTGGTGCATCCTCGGAGCGGATCTCCGTACCGGGCTGGATGGTCAGGACCGCCTGATCCCGGACCGTCACCGGCCCCGTCAGGACGTAAGGACTGGCGCCGGCGTGCCAGGTCGTGTCTGCGTCGATGACGCCCTTGACCGGCGTGGGCCCGGGGGCCACGGGCATGCCGGCGACGGCGTCCTTCCGTACGCTCTCGTTCCCCGCCAGATCCATGGCCGTTACCTGGTAATAACGGGAGGTCCCGTTCTGCAGGGACGGATCCCGGTCCGTGAACTCGGTGAACTCCGTCTTCGCCACCTCGGCGAATCCGCTCAGGGGAGTGGCGCTCCGGTAGACGCGGTACCCCGCCAGGTCCGGATCCGCGGACTTGTTCCAGCGGAGCTGGACGATGCGGTCCCTCCCCACGGCGACCACATTCGCCGGGGCATCGGGCGGTGTCGTCTTGAGGGTCACGGTGCCGACGGCGTCGACCCACTCGGAGAAGTTGCCCGGATCGTTCGCCAGGGCAAGCCTTCCGGTTATGATGGCCTGGCGGAGATTGTCCCCCGGAACCACCCGGTACGTTCCCAGGTACCACCCCGGCTCGGTCTCCCGCATGTCGATGTGCTTCCGATAATCCCCGATGGAGAAGGACGCCAGCATCTTCGGAGTTCCCTGGAGGACCACCTTGATCTCGTCGCCCGCCTTCTTCGGAAGGTTTTTCGTGTCCTGGGTCAGGAGCATGATGGAAGGCGGCCGCAGCGCCTCCGCCAGGCTCGGCACCGGGATGGTCTTGACCATGTCGCGGAAGAGGTCGTCGCAGGCCCGAAGCAGCTGGATATCCCGCATGTTGAGGGACGTGGCGATGACCGTCGCGACGATCCCCACGGGGGTGGTGGAGATGCCTCCTTCATGGATCCGGGCGGTGTGCTTGCCGCTCCAGAGGAAATGACCCGTTTTCGTGTCATACATCTTTACCTCGGCCCCCACGGCGACCTGGGAGTAGAGGGCCAGGAAAAGCTTGTCAAAGTTGGAGACGGTCCCGTAGACAACCGCGTCGACGCCGAGGATCTTTCCCAGTTCCTGGGGCGTCTTCTTCGCCAGCACCTTCGGGTCTCCCATCAGGTCCACCTTGCGAAGGAGGCTATCGACCCGCTGAATCTGCATGTCCGAGAACGGCAGGGAGCTGAAATGATTGTAGAACCCCCGGCGGACCTCCTCGGACCCCTTCTGGCTGTCGGCCTCGTTGACGAAGGGAAGGACGGCCACCGTCCTGGGCATGTTTTTGGCCATGAACGGATCGGTCACATAGGTGCCGTCGAAGAGGGTCCGGATCGGCGGGGTGATCACCGTGCTCTCCGTGACGACGGCGCAGCCCTGGCCGATCATGAGCAGCAGAGCGACCGTCAGGACCTTCCACGGTACGGGATGCCTGGCATTCATGTCTCCTCCTTGAAGAACCGTGTCTTTGGCTCCGGCCTGTTGCACCGCGGGCTCGGCTCCACCCCGATGTCGCCTTCCGCGCCGGAGGAATCCCTTTTCCTCTCAGCCCCCCCGGACGAGGGAAAGGACATTCCCCCCGTTTCCCGGGAACACCTCCCCGTGCCCCGGGTAGAGAACGCCGGGGGACAAATCCGCTTTCAACCAATGGAAAGAACGCACGATTTCTTCTCTCTGCCAGCAGAAGCGATTCAGTCGGGGACCCTTTATCCCGTCAAGATGCAGGATCGTGTCTCCCGTAAGCAGCCGTCCCTCCGCCTCCTGGTACAGGCAGATGGAATCTTCCGTGTGTCCCGGGGTCTCCAGGACCTCCCATCCTCCGAATCCGAGTGGATAACGTTTCCGCCCCGCCCCGTCCAGCGGAAAAATCCTGTCCGGATCCACCCCGATGTCGCGGCGGTCACAAAGGAACGGCAGCGGGATCCCCGCCAGGGGACCGAAGTTCAGGTGGGAAGCGCGGCGTACATAGGACAGCGATCCGGCGGCGGCAGAGAGAAACCCCGTACCCCATCCCCCAAGACGGCAGAGTTTTCGCTGCCCCTTCAGGTACTGCACCGCCAGGGGGTGGAGACAAACCTTCGTGGCGGGGGGGCAGAATTCCAGGAACCGGGCAACTCCCCCGATGTGGTCGATATGAAAGTGGGTGGCCAGGACCATGCGCACCTGGGCCAGGGACACTCCCGGCAGGTCGGTGATGAAGCGGACCGCGTCGTCCGCCGCGCCGACGCTGCCGACATCGACCACCGCCAGGCCTTCACGGTCTGACAGGACATAACAGCGGGCGAACCCGCAGGGGGGAAGGCAGTGGACCATGTCACACCATCGGGAATTCCTGATTCACCGCCGCCTTTATCGATACCAGGCGGGGTCCGGCGGGTTCCCGTTCTTTGCGGCACCGGGGAAGCGGTAGCTGCGGGGCGGGGAGCCCGGTACGGAAAGATCGCCGGCAAAACATGGTGGATGCGGGAAAAATTGCGAGAGGGGCGGCCGTCAGGACCGCCCGGACCTTACGGTTCATGGCATGCGCTCCGTGCCTCGGGCAAAGGGCCATGGCGCTGGGTTTGAACTGGATGACCCGACGAGGGCGCAAATATACGAAGGTTCCCCCGGGGTGTCAAGGCGAATGTCCGCGCCGGACGGGATCGCAGGATGATCCGCGGGGTCAGTGCCGGGAAACGTTGGGATCGGCCGGATAGCCGGTATGGGACAGGTACTCCGCCAGGGCCAGGTGCCAGA
>CAZXMK010000211.1:0-5306 GCA_964641935.1 uncultured Syntrophaceae bacterium | reverse complement strand
CGGCGCCCGAGACGCAGCGCCCGCCGAAGCAGCCTCCCGTGTGGCGCATCAGGGCACGCTGCATCTTCATCCGGGCCAGCAGATCCTCCCTGGATTCGACAATCTGGAGGAACCGGCTGATCGCTTCGCCCGTGAGGCGGCTCTTCGTCACAAGCAGGGAATTGAGCTCGGGGTTTCTGGACGGGTCGGAGGCCAGGTCGTAGGTCTCCCGGAGGCAGTGAAAGGCGGGCTTGAGAACCGGGTGCTCCCAGAAGCGTTCGACGCGCTTGCCATAGATGAACACCGTCGAGTTCATGGCCTCGAGAGATTTTACGTAATCGGTTCCATTCATCATGGCGCTCATCCCCTTCCGGAGTTCGGTTCTTGCGGGAAACCTGACCGTACATGGAGCGATATGGGTCAAATCGGTGCAGGATTGGTGCCAATCATCGAAACCTGTCATCACAGGACAAGTAATCGATAATGCAACACAGTTCGTGAATGGGGTGGAAACGGACCGACCAATACGCGTCAGCATATGGACATTTGTTTTGATAAGGACAGTGAAGCGGGTCTTTCCGGGAAACGTTTTTCGATGGCAGGACGGCAAGAGCATGCCGCCGCTTTCTGCGGACGGGGACAGGGCGACAGAGACAGAAGGATCAGTCGGTCAGGGTGTCGGCCTCACGCTCTCCCGGCATTGGGGCGGGAGGAGCGCCGGGGGAATGGACTGGCCGGAGCAGCGCCACTGCCTGTTGCCGGGCGCTCCACTGGGGGTGTACTGCAGGACGGAGCCGGACAGCGTGGGGACCTCGAGGACAAGCAGGATGGTTCCGTCTTTCGGAAAGCTGATGTCCGCCACCGCGCCCTTGGGCAGTTCCAGCCCCAGTTCGCGCAGGCTCAAGGGGGTTCGTTTGTAGTCCACAGCGACTTTGTCCGCCGCACGCGCCACCTCCATGCCGAACGCCGCCGCCTGTTCGACCCTGCCCTTCACATAGTGGGGATCTCCCTTGAACGCCGGGTACAGCGACAAGGCCATGCCGAACCCGGCCGCGAGGGCCACAATGCCGACGAGCCGGTAGCGCATGGGCCCGCAGACCACGGGCAGGACCGCCGCCGCCGCCATCACCGCGGCCAGGATGAAGCGGGCGGACGGGGACGACACGATCAGGGACGGAATGAGCATCAGCACTGCCAGGGCAACGCCGATACGGGAGAGCTGACTCAGGATGACCATGGCTGAACCTCCGGCGCCTCTATAGCACGACCGGCGGCGGCGGGAAAGAAGTCATCGCGAAGCGAGCGGCGGTCCGTTTCCAGACGACCCTTCAACCCACATCACCATGAGTCGCGGGGGCCGCCAGAAGCGCCCAGGCTGTAAATCTACCGTCATGGCTCAAACTGATATCGATTTCAGATGGCTTGCCCCCGATAAACAGCCGGGGCGGCAGAAGGCCCTGCGGACCCGGTTCCCGGCGGATGACCGCCGCACCGTCTTCCAGGTCCAGGAGGGTGTTCAAATAGCAAAGGAGACCACCTCGGGCAGAAAATAGGTCAGCAGAAAATAAATCTGACCTATTTTTCGGGATGGGGCGGGCCTGCCAGACAAGCCTTTCAGATGGGGCGGTCGGCCCGAGGAGGCCGACGGCGTGGGTGCAGTCGCCCTGCTGCCGGACTTCAAAAGACACCGGTCCCGCAAAGGTTTCCGCAACACCGGCCAGTGCGACGTCCCAGGAAGGACCATGCGGTCCGTCCCTTTCCAGAAGCATCCGGCAATCCGGCATCCCCCCGGGAGGCCCCGAGCCTTCACGGCGCGGGCGGATCCGGATTCCCTTCCACCCCCTCCGCTCCTCCGGGGCCGCCTTCACGGCGGCCTTCCAGGCAGCTTCCTTCACCGCCCAGAGCGCCCACAGGGCACCGTCCGGTTCAGCGGACGAACAAATGAATTCCTGTTCTTCCCGATGAAAGACCTTGTCCAGGAACCGTCCGTCCCGGCTTTTCCCCCGGTTCGCCGGATCCTGCCGGTCGACGACATCGTTCCCCACAAAGGCCAAGGGTCTCCTCCTCCATCCCGGCGAGGGTTTCTATGATCTGCCGGGCATAAGCCCGCTGGCGGCGGAGCCCCTCCCCCTCCGCCCGGGGGGTCAGGACGTCCATGCGCACCGTGAAGCGCTCCCCGAACCGGGGATAATCGCTCCAGGAATCCTGCCCGTCGCCCCGCAAGTAGAGGCAGAGAACGCGGGCGTCCGGGGCTTCGCCGAGAAGCCTGCCGACGCCGTAGGAGACCTGCGCCGTATCCACCCGCCCGCTCCGGGACCTCCCGCCTTCCGGGAAGATCAGGATCGTCCGCCCCCCCCGAAGGAGCCGGATGCACTTCTCCATCACGGCCCGCACGCCGTCCCTGTCACCGCCGCGCTGCACGGGGATGCACTTTGCAAGGTAGCAGATCGCGGCCAGGAGGCGCGACCCGCCGAAGTTTTTCTCCTCCGGCAGGTTCCAGGGAACGGCCCGGAACCGGCGGACATGGTCGGCCAGGGAGAACAGGGCATACGACACGACCAGCGAATCGATCAGGGTCAGGTGGTTGGCGCAGACGAGCCACGGCCCCCGGTGCTCCTCCCGGAGCGCGGTCCACCGGCGGCGGATCTCCCGAAGCCCCCGGACCCGGTATCCCAGGAGGCGCATGGCAAGGAAGAACAGGGGGGCGATGACGAGGGACGCCAGGCGTCCCCGGGCCTCCTGCCTTCTCAGGCACACCCCGTAGACATCGCCGCCGTTCATTCCTTTTTCCGCAGGATGAGCGTTACCGCATCGCCGATGGTCCGGATGCCGTCCGCCTCGTCGTCCTCGATGGTGATCCCGAAGGCGTCCTCGCAGCCGATGATGACGTCCACGAGCCGGGCCGAGTTGACCTTCAGGTCGTCCAGGATATGCGTTGCCGCGGTCGCGCCGTCGAGGAGCGAAGGATCCTTCACATAAGGCCTGAGAATCTCGATCATTCTTGCAAAAATTTCCTGTTCACTCATGACTTCCGTTTTCCTCCCATTTTCTGAATATCAGACAGCTGTTCACATCGCCGAAGCCAAACCCGGCCTTGGCGAAGGTCCTGAGATCCACGTCCTCGACGCACTCCCGGGGTATCCGGTGCCCGTAGGCCTCGATGCCGGGATGGACGTCCTCGCAGTTCAGGGACGGGTGCAGAAATCCCCTTTTGAGCTGAAGCGCCACGGCGGCGCACTCGATGGCCCCCGCCGCCCCGAGGCAGTGGCCGATCATGGACTTGGTGGACTGGATCCAGGGGAAATCTCCCGGCCCCCGGCCGAGCGCCTCGGACCAGTTGGCCACCTCAACGGGGTCCGCGTAGGTGGCCGTCAGGTGGCCGTTGACGGCGTCGATCTCCGCCGGGTCGATGCCCGCGTCCCGGACGGCCATCCGGATGCAGTTCCGGACGCCCTCGGGATTGGGGGCGGTCATGCTGCCCCCCATGCGCTGTCCTCCGCAGTTGACGGCGCCGCCTAAGATCTCCGCATAGATCCGCGCCCCCCGCTCCCGGGCCGTCTCCAGGTCCTCCAGGACCAGGATCGCGCCCCCGGAGCCGGGAACGAAGCCCGCCGCAGACTCGCTCATGGGCCGGGACGCCGCCTCGGGTGTCTCATTGAACTTCCGGCAGATGACCCGCATGGCGTCGAAGCCCGCCCAGATATAGGGCGACGCCCCCTCGGATCCCCCCGCCAGCATCCGTTTCGCGAGCCCCGCGCGGATGCGCTGGACGCCCTCGATGATTGCCTCGTTTCCCGTGCTGCAGGCCGACGAGTTGGAGGTCACCTGGTTCCCCAGGGCCAGCAGGCCCGCGATCCGCGCGCTGGTCCCGCTGTTCATCACCTGCTCCACGATCCGGCTTCCCAGCCGCCGCACCTTTCCCTCGTTGACCGTGGGAACCACGCTCCGGGCGATGGTGTCCATGCCGCCGATCCCGCAGCCCACGATCGCCCCTGTGTCCCAGTCCACCCGGTCGTCTCCCGACTCGGGCAGATCGAAGCCGGCGTCCCGCCAGGCGTCCACGGCCGTCACCGAGGCGTAGCCGATGTTGTCGTTCATGGACATCAGCTTCTCGAAATCGAAATAACGCTTCCGGATCTGGTCGAAATCCTGCGGGACCCCGCCGACCTGGCAGGCGAAATTCAGGTCTTTCAGCTCCGGGATGAACCGGATGCCGGAGACGCCCTCCCGGAGGGCCTTCTCAAAGGCGGGGAGCCCGTGGCCATTGGGCGCGGCCACCCCGATCCCCGTGACAACCACCCTACGCTTCATGAAGCACCACCCCCATTCCGGCCAGCACGCCGGAGCACACTTCCTCCCCGTTCTCCCGCGTCATGGCGACCCTGGACTTCAGGGTCCCCCTGCGGAAGTAGATCTTCTCACCCACCGTCACGACCCGCTCCCCGGGCTGCACCACTCCCTTGAACTCCACCCCCTCCACCAGGGTGAAGAGGGTCGTCAAGGACCCGATGCTCTCCCGGCCATCCGTCATCGCCAGGTAAAGCCCCAAGGCGACCACTCCCACCTGGGCCATGGCCTCCACGAGGATCACCCCGGGCGTGACCGGCCGGCCCGGGAAATGCCCGGCATAGAAGGATTCGTCCGGCCGGAATCGGTACGAGCCCACGATCCGGTTCCCGTCCAGTTCATGGATGTTGTCGATGAAGCGGAACGGCGGGCGCTGCGGCACGGCCTCCAGCACCCGGGCCCGAAGAAGCGCATCAGCCGCCATACAGTCCCCCGTTGACGTGAATCACCGAGCCGGTCACGTAGGACCCGCTCCGGGACAGGAACGAGATGACCTCGGCGACCTCCTCGGGACGGCCCATCCGCTCCAGGGGGATGTCCGCCAGGATCTTCGTCCGGACCTCCTCCGGGAGGCCCGCGGTCATGTCCGTCTCGATGAACCCGGGGGCCACGGAGTTGACCAGGATGTTTCTCCCGGAGCACTCCTTCGCCAGGGAGCGCGTGAACGCGTCCATGGCGGCCTTTTCCATGCAGTAGGCGATCTGGCCGGCGTTCCCCGTGGACCCGACGACGCTGGAGATGTTGATGATGCGCCCGCTCCCGCTCCGGAGCATGAACAGGCGGATCACCCGCTTGGTGAAGTACCAGATCCCCCGCATCAGGGACCGCTGGGCGTCGAACTGGTCGAGGTTCATCCCGTGGATCGGGGCGTTGATGGAGACGCCGGCGTTGTTCACCAGGACGTCCACCTTCCCCGCGATGTCCTTGATTTTCTGGACCATGGCCTCCACCTGCTCCGGGTCGGCCAGGTCGGCGTGGAG
>CAZXMK010000210.1:0-5320 GCA_964641935.1 uncultured Syntrophaceae bacterium | reverse complement strand
TCGTTCACGCTCTTGAAGTGATCCAGGTCGCACATGGCCAGTGTGAGGCGGTGGCCGTACCGCCTGGCGCGCCGGAATTCCGAATCCAGTTTCACGTTGAAGTAGCGCCGGATGTAGAGCCCCGTCAGCTCGTCGGTGATCGCCATCTCGTAGAGGGAGGTGTTGTTGATCGCCACGGCCGCCTGGTTGCCAAGGGCGTTGAGCAGATCCAGGTCTTCCGCCGTGAAGATCCCCTCGCTTCGCTTGTTGGTGATGTTGATGACCCCGATGGCTTCGTCCGCAACAACCAGAGGGATGCAAAGGATCGATTCGACGTTGGATTCCCGGTTTTCCAGGTATCGCTCGTCTTTGTCCGCCGCATTGACGATGATCGCTTCCTTCGTCTCGAAAACCTTGCCGGCAATACCCTCGCCGACGGCGAAGGTTCGGCAGCTCATAAGGCCCGAATTGATGGCCTCCTCCGTTTTCTTGTCCGGGAGTCCATTGACGACATGGATCACCAGCCGTCTCGTCTGCTGATCGAAGAGCATCAGCGATCCCTTCTGGGCTTCGGTGGTCTCGATGGCCTGCTGCAGGATGAACTTCAGCAGGTTCTTCAGGTCGCCGATGTGGTTCATGGCCCGGCCGATGTTGTACAGGATGGACAGGTTCTTGACCGTCTTGTTCAGCTCGACCATGCTCGCTTCGCTCTTCTCATAGAGCCTGGCGGTGATGATGCTGACCGCTGCCTGCTCGGCCAGGATGTTCAGGAATTCGAGGTCGTCGTCCGTGTAGGAACCGGTATACCTCTTCGTGCCGACGCTGAGCAGTCCCACCACTTCTCCGCGGTGGACCAGGGGGACGAAATACCGGCTCAAGAGTCCCGACAGCCGGTATTTTTCGAACGGAACCGCGAAGCGGGGCTCCCCCAGGCTGTCGACCGTGGCAAAGGGCTGCCCCTGCCGGAGCGCCTGCCAGAGCAGCCCCTCATCCGCCGGAAACGAGAAATCCGCCGCCAGATCCGCCGCCAGGCCGAAACCCTGCACCATTTCGAAACGGGTCCCCTCGTCGTTCATGATGAACAGGGCATAGGTCGAAAGCCCGAAGCGCTCCTGTACGATGCTGACGAATACGTTGTAGAGCTCCCGTGCGCCCAGCAGGTTGTCAAAGGCCTTTCCCGCCTGCAGGAGGCTGGACAGGTCGAACAGCTTGCGCTCCAGCTGAACCAGTTTCTGCTCGGTTCGATCCATAGGCCTCCTGATTTCCTCCTCCTGCCTTTGCCTTCAAATGATCCCTGTGCCGCCGCCTTCGGCGGAACGCCCCCGCCGGTCCCGGGACGGCCGCACCATCCCGCAGCGGAGGAGCGGATCACCGGACGGACGGAAAGCAGCCGTCGTCAGTCCTTCCCCCGCAGGCGTTTTCTCAGGTACTCGCTGAAATCCCCATATCGCCCGCTCATTTCATGAGGCTCGCCCGCCCTTGCATCCAGGTCCCGCATGCTCGGGGGCAGTTCCGGGTCGATGCCCAGGATTGCCCTTACCTCCTCGGGGAACTTGGCGGGGTGGGCGGTCTCCAGGGAGACGCAGAGGGGGAAGTCGCCGTGCCGCTCCAGCCAGGTCTCAAGGCCTTTCCAGCCCACGGCGCCGTGAGGCTCCAGGACGACCCCGAAGGTGTCGTAGACCCGGCGGATGGTACGGCGGGTCTCTTCGTCGGAAACGGACACGGAAAAAATCCGCCGCTGCATCTCGTCCCGGTCGGGCCGCTTCCAGACCCGGCCGCCCCGGTCGACGGTGCCGCCGTAGAGATCGAAGAAGCGCGCCAGGTTGCTTGGATGCCCCACGTTCATGGCGTTGGACAGGCAGGCCCGGGACGGCGAGATCTTCGCATAGACGCCGGTTTCGAGGAAACGCGGGAACTCGTCATTCTCGTTGGTGGGCATGACCAGTGCGCGGACGGGCAGGCCCATCCGGCGGGCGTATTCGCACCCCAAGGCATCTCCGAAGTTGCCCGAGGGAACGGAAAAGACGATCTCTTCGCCCGGTTCCGCCAGTTGGGAGCATGCATAAACATAATAGACGATCTGCGGCAGGATGCGGCCGAAGTTGATGGAGTTGGCCGAGGTCAGGTTCAGCCCGGCCAGCCCGGGGTCGGCGAAGGCCTGTTTCACCAGGTCCTGGCAGTCGTCGAACTTGCCCTCCACCGAGACCGCCTGGACGTTCTGCCCGATGGTGTCGAGCTGCTTCTTCTGGCGCCCGCTCACCTCGCCCCGGGGATAGAGGATCGTCACGGCGATGCCCGGGACTCTTCGGTAGGCGTCGCCCACGGCGCTTCCCGTGTCGCCCGAGGTGGCCACCAGGATGTTGAGGCGACTGCCTCGGTCCCGGAAGTGGCTCATGAGGCGGGCCATCATGCGGGCGGCAAAGTCCTTGAACGAGGCGGTGGGGCCCCGGTCGAGGCGCATCACGTACTTGCGTCCGGTCACCGGCTCCAGCGGGACATCGTAGTCATAGGCATCCTCGACGATCTGCCGGAGCTCGTCTTTCCCGATCTCGTCCCGGAGGAACGCCCAGCCCACGAGCATGGCGGCATCCGTATAGGGTCTGCCCTTCAGGCCCCGGATCTCCTCCGGTTTCAGGGCCGGGATCCGGTCGGGCATGAAGAGCCCCTCGTCGGGTGCCTGCCCCTGGAGGAGGGCGTCCCGGAAGGACACCTTGCCCTTGAAGGGGACGATACCCGGCGCCTGGTCCAGGTTCCGGTTGGTGCTGTAGTAAAGGATCCGCTCCGCCACGTTCATCCTCCGTGTCCCGCCGCCAGGATCGCCTCCACCTCCACCAGGGCCTGCCTCGGCAGGGCCGCGACGCTCACGGTGGCCCGGGCGGGATAAGGTTCCTTGAAATATTGTGCCATGATCTCGTTCACCCGGGGGAAGCATCCCAGGTCGGTGAGGAAGATGGTCAGCTTGACCGCATCGTCAAGGGCCAGCCCGGCGGCCTCCGCCACGGCCTTCAGGTTGGAAAAGACCCGGTGGATCTGCCTCTCGACCCCCTCCTCCAGCGCCATCGTTGCCGGGTCCAGGCCGATCTGCCCGGAAAGGAACACGAATCCGCCCGCCCGGACGGCCTGGGAGTAGGTGCCGATGGCCTTCGGGGCCGCCTCCGTTGCAATGATGTCCTTGACCGCCATGTCATCCTCCGTTTGTCCCGGAATCGGCTGATACGGGATGGTCCTGCCGGGATCCGCACACCCTGTCCGATGTGCTGCGGAATCCGCCGTTTCCGGCGATGATTCGCCACTATAGGAAACGCCCCGGGGCCTGTCAAGGCGGAAGCATCCTTTCCTGTTGACATTTCGGGAAGCGGCCCTGAAAATTCGCAGCACGGACAATCCTGTGCTTTGAAGGACCCGACACCGGTCAGATTCCCGCGTTTCTTCAGTTGGTTCCACAAACATCATTCACATGCAATAAAAGGGCAGAACGAACGTCTACAGAGGCATGAGTCCGCAGATGGAAACAATGTCCATTGCCCGGTTTCTGGCCGCCGAACGGAAGCGGCTCGTTGCCTATGCGCGCCGGCTGATCGACGACGCGGCCGACCGCGATGGAGAGGATATCGTCCAGGACGTGGCCCTGAACCTCTTCAGCAGGGCGGATGTCCTGATGCCCATCGAAACGCTCTCTGCCTATGTCTACCGGTCGATTCGCAACCGGGTGATCGACTCCCTGCGCCGCCGCAGGGATGAGCGGAGTCTCGACGAAACGGGAGAGGACGGGGAATCCGTCCCGCTCAAGCAGCTGCCGGACGTTGTGGCGGATGCCGAGGGGGAGCTGGCCCGGAAGGAACTGAAGAGGAGAATCTTCGATGCCATCGACGGATTGCCCGACGGACAGAAGGCGGTCCTGATCGAGACCGAGCTGAACGGCCGGAGCTTCCGGGAGCTTTCCGCGGAGTGGGGGGTCCCCCTGGGGACGCTTCTCGCCAGAAAATCCAGGGCCATCGCGAAGGTGAGAGAAGCGCTCCGCGAATCTGCACAATGAAGAGAGAAGGAGACGATCATGGAACAGGAGACGAATCAGAACAACAGGGGGAACATTCCGTTTCGCTGGAAAGCGGCACGCCTCGTCGGGCTTATCCTGTCCGGCGTCGCCGTCGCAGCGCTCTTTGCCCTTGTCCTCAGCGCCGTCGTGCAGATGCTCTGGAATGCGCTGATGCCCGAGCTCTTTGGATTCAAGCAGATTTCCTTCTGGCAGGCCCTGGGGCTCCTCTTCCTGGGAAGGCTTCTCCTGGGAGGCTTCGGACATCACCACCGGTCGCGGGAACCGCGCAGGTTCAGGAAATGGATCCACGACGACCGGGACGAACGGTGGAAACCCTACGGCCGCTTCTGGCACGAGAGCGGAGAAAGAGCCGCCGACGGCCTGCTTCGCCGGCCCCTCGGCGGGGACGGATCCGCCGGAGAGAAACCGTGAAATGCATTGGAAGAATCGGGGGACGGATTGCCCCCGCCGGGAAAGGATGAGCCATGTTCGATCGCATCCCGCACGAAAACCAGGAAATGTGGGAAAGCAGGCATTCCAAAGACTATATCGACCAGCACAGAAAATCGTTCCGCTGGCAGTTCGGACCGTTCCTGAAGCGGCTTTCAACGCTCGACATCGATGGGCGCTACCTGGAAATCGGATCGGGTCCGGGGCTCCTGGCCGCCGAGATTGCGTCCCGCCGCCCGAACGTGGACATCACGGCAGTCGAACTCTCGCCGGAGATGGTCCGCGCGGCCCGCGATGAAATCGCAGCGCGGGGATACGGAAACCGGGTGCGCTTCATTTCCGGCAGCGCGGACGATGACGCCCTGATGGAGGACCTGGGCAGGTTCGATCTGGTCTACTCCACCTTTTCCCTGCACCACTGGGAAAATCCCGTCCGCACGTTTCGCCTGCTGTACCGGGCCGTCGCCGACGGCGGCGTGCTGCTGATACAGGACCTGTGCAGGACGGGCTGGCTTTACGTCCTGCCGGCGAACAACGGCCTGATTCGGTCCGTGCGCGCCGCCTACCGCCCGCGGGAACTGGAAGCGATGATGCACGAAGCCGGGGCGAGCCGATTCGGGATCACAACGGGATTCGCCGGCTTGAGCCTGTGGATTCTGGCACGAAAAGACGGAACCGGCGGAAACGGTCCTGGCGAGAAGGGAACGCGGCCATGCCGCGCGGTATCTTGACTGGCTTTTCATCCCTTGCATATGGTATCGATGGATACCATAAATCACTAATGCATTTGAATCGTTACTAAAAAAATACCATGCTGGCCACCTACCTGGGTGATAAGCTGAGACTCGACCAGGA
>CAZXMK010000209.1:0-5357 GCA_964641935.1 uncultured Syntrophaceae bacterium | reverse complement strand
AGGTCTTCTTCGTCGAGGACGCCCTGATCCCCCAGCTCGGCGGCATGCAGGACGAGCTGAAAAGCGTCCGTACCTTCGGGTACATCGACCTGGCAGGCAAGGAGGCGCCGGCGGGTTGGATGAACATCGAGGAGCTCTGGAGTGAGGCGAATCCCGATCGTGAGCCGGAGGCGGAGATCGACTACGACGACCCGGCCATTCTTCTGTACACCTCCGGGACGGAAGCGGCGCCCAAGGGGGTCCTCAACTCGCACCTGAACTTCTACATGGTCCTCCTGAGTGCGCTGGCCGACCTGAAGGTCACGGAAAAGGACGTCCTCATCGGCGGCATCCCGCTCTACCACGTGGCGGCCATGTACCTGTGCATCGCCAGCTTCGCCGTGGGCGCTCTCTACGTGATGGAATATGCCCCGGACCCCCTGGAGATCCTCAAGCTCACCCGGGAGGAGAAGATCACCTACTGGATCTGGCCGCCCGCCCTGTACCTCTATCTGCCCATGGTGCCGGACTTCGATAGCTACGACCTGAGCTCCCTCCGGATGTGCATCGTCTTCGGCGCCCTGGCGCCTCCGGCCGTCCTGGACCGCTGGCGGAAGCTCCTGCCGGACGCGGAGTTCATGAACTACTACGGCCAGACCGAGATGAGCCCGCTGGGGACCTGCCTCCAGCATCACGACATGGCGAAGCGGCCCGACTCGATTGGCCGGTCCCACCTGCCCCTCGAACTGAAGGTCTTCGACCCCGACGGACGCGAGGTTCCCCGCGGCGAGACGGGCGAGCTGGTGGCCCGGGGGCCTTCCGTCATGCTGGGCTATTACCGGGAGGAGGAAAAGACGGCCCATACATTCCGCGGTGGCTGGCACCACACGGGCGACATGGTCCGGATGGACCGCGAGGGGTTCGTCTACTTCGTCGACAGGGCGAAGGACATCATCAAGACCGGCGGCGAAAACGTGTCGTCCCAGGAAGTGGAGGCGACCCTGTTCAAGCATGCCAAGGTGGCCGACGCCGCCGTCATCGGCATGCCCGACGACCGCTGGTCCGAGATCGTCACGGCCGTCATCGTCCCGCGTCCTGGGCAGACCCTGGACGAGAAGGAGATCATCGACTTCTGCAAGAGCGAGCTGGCGGGCTACAAGGTCCCGAAGAAGATCATCTTCACGGACGCCCTGCCGCGCAACCCGAGCGGCAAGATCCTGAAGAACATCCTTCGGGAAAAGTTCACGAAGGCATAACGGTCATGGCAGCCCCCGCGGCCCCCACGGTCCGGACTACCGCGGGGGCGCGGCCGGGGGGTTCCAGAGGAGCATTCAGGAGGCTTTTCCGATCTTCCGGCGTTCCGGATTCTGAATGGTTCCCCGCGGAAAAGCTTCCGCGACGACGGAAGCCCCCGTGACAGCCCCCGCGCCCCGGATCGACCGGTCAGCCGCGGGGGCGCGGCCGGGGGGCGGCATGTATCGCTCATAAAACACAAAAGAGGAGGCTCATCCCATGTACCAGGAGTATTTCACCGAAGACCACCAGATCTTCCGCACCACCGTCCGGAAGTTCGTGGAAAAGGAAATCATGCCGAACATCGAACACTGGGAGGACGCGGAGATCTTCCCGGTAGAGCTCTACGCCAAGGCCGCCCAGGCGGGGCTGATGGGCCTCGACTTTCCGGAGGCCTACGGCGGCATCCCCTGCGACAAGTTCATGCACGTCGCCTACACGGAGGAGATCTGCCGCTGCGGCTCCATCGGCCTCGTGTCGGGGCTGGGAAGTTACGCCATCGCCTGCCCGCCGATTCTCCATATGGGAACGGAAGAGCAGAAACAGCGCTTCCTGCCGCCGGTCTTCAGCGGACAGAAGATCGCCGCCCTGGGGATCACGGAGCCCGACGCCGGCTCCGACGTGGCAAACATCCGCACCCGGGCCGTCCGGGACGGCGACCACTACATCGTCAACGGAGCCAAGACCTTCATCACCAGCGGCTGCCGGGCCGACTTCGTCACCACGGCGGTCCGGACCGGCGGATCCGGTTTCAAGGGAATCAGCCTGCTGGTCATCGACTCTTCCACCCCGGGCTTCTCCGTGGCCAAGAAGATCCGCAAGATGGGCTGGAACGCCTCTGACACGGCGGAGCTCGCCTTCGAGGACTGCCGCGTCCCCGCGGAGAACCTTCTTGGCGGCGAGGGCATGGGGTTCTACGGCATCATGGCGAACTTCCAGAACGAGCGCCTAGCCCTGGCCGTCATGGCCCACGCGACGGCGGAGCTGGCCCTGGAGGAATCGATCAAGTACGCCAAGACCCGGGAGGCCTTCGGCAAGACCCTGTCGGGATTCCAGGTAACCCGCCACAAGCTCGTGGACATGGCCACGAAGGTCTCCGTGGCCAGGGAATACAACTACCGCGTCGCCGCGAAAATGCAGGCGGGCATCGATTGCATCCGGGAAGTCTCCATGGCGAAGAACTTCGCCTGCGAGGTCTGCGACAAGGTCGTCTTCGACGCCGTGCAGATCCACGGCGGATACGGCTATACGCGGGAATACATGGTGGAGCGGCTGTATCGAGACTCCCGGATCCTGAGCATCGGCGGCGGCACAACAGAGATCATGAAGGAGATTGTGAGCAAGGTCATGAAGCTCTAAGCGCCTGCCGCTCCCGCCCGCCGCAGGAGACGGCCGGTGGGCGGGAGCGGCAGATCCCCGCAGGGTGGTCTCGCCGGAGCCTTGCCGCTCAATCGGCAAGAAAGCGCCCGCCGTCCTTGACAAACCGCCCCCATTCCTGTAATTCCATCGCTCGTGAGGTCACGCCCCGCCCTGGCCGGGACCTTGCGAGTCATTCTATCCACATTCCCAGAAAAAAAGCGGATACCGGGAGTTTCATGCGTTATCTCGTCGTTTCCGACACCCACGGCAACCGTCACGATCTGAGGAACGCCGTCGGACTCTTCGGCCCCTTCGACGGCCTGATCCACTTAGGCGACGGTGTGCTTGACGGGCGGGCGATCGCCGACGAGTCTGGAATCCCGTTTCACGGCGTCCGCGGGAATGAGGACTATGGAAGCAACTACCCCGACATGGACGTGACGGAGCTCGACGGCCGGCCTTACCTGCTCCTCCACGGCTTCCAACTCGACATGAACCCCTACCACCCGCCGTCGGTCTGGCGGGAGACCATCGACCGGCTTGTGAACATGGCGAAAAAAAGAAAGGCCCGGGGGGTGCTCTTCGGACACACCCACCAGGCCCTCCTGGACATCGTCGGAGACACGGTCGTCCTGAATCCCGGAGACCAGTATCTCGGCGCCGCCATCCCGGCTTCCTTCGCCGTCATCGAGACCGTCAACGGCGAAACCCGAATCTCCCTCTACCGGAAAGGCGGACGCGACCGCTGGCACATCTTCGCCGAGGCCTACCTCAAGAACAAGGCCGCGGAGCCTTTTTATCCCTGAGCGTTGCCCCTCTGTTGATCTTCCCTGAAAACCGCATTATAATGCCCGGCATTCCTATGCCTTTTGTTTGGTTCCGTCCTCGCCGGACGTTGATCCATGCTTTCTGAACGCCGGTCGAGCAACTGCGATCCGGATCGCCCCCCGCTTCACCGGAGGGAACCATGAGGAGCACCCGTTCTGTATCGGCAATCTTCCTGGCCGCCCTGCTCGGGCTCGCGGCCGGATGCGCCACGGTCCGCGTCGGGACGGTTCCTCCCCCCGCCCCCACGGCAAAACTCCGCGTCTTTGTCCAGACCGTCACGGTCCATCCCTCCGGCGCCTCTTCGAAGGGCCGCTTCGGGAGGACGCAGGAGGAGTTCACCGACCGGATGTTCCGCCGGGTCCGGAAAACCCTGAACGAAACCGGGATCTATGAAGTCGTGCCCCGGCCCCAGGTCCTTACCGTCCTGGGCGATCAGGAAATTGCCTCCCACGAGTGGCGGCGCGGCGACTGGAGCCTGTCCAGGCAGGTGGGGAGGGCCCTCCATGCAGACTACGTCCTGATCATGGAGCGCGGGATTGCCGGGATGAAATATTTCCAGGCCGTTCTGATCAACATCGAGTCGGGAAGGCGCTTCGAGTTCACGGAACAGAAGACCGGCCTCGACCCGGATGACTACCGGAGGAGCGTTCACCGTTCCTACCGCAGTCTCTTCCAACAGGCCAAGGGGGACATGCTGGCCGTGGCCGTCCGCAAGGGCCGCCTGGCCCCGGCGGAGCCCTCCCCGCGGGAAGCACCTCCCGCCTCTGCTGCGGACGCGGAACAGCCGGAAGAGCGGGATGTGCCGGAACCGGAGGCGGCAGTCGCTGGAAAAACGAAAGTCATCGTGTACGATCTGGACGCAACGGAGCGCCTGCATGTGGCGGGCCTGATCGTCTCGGAGGCACTGCGGGAGGAGATCCACCGCTCCGGCCGGTTCACCGTCGTAAACCGCCAGGATCTCAAGCGGGCCATGGACGAGATGAAACTGGGAGAATCGGGCCTCCTGGAGGAGGGCAAGGCCCTGCGCCTGGGAAAATGGCTCGCCGCAAACCAGAGTGTCTCGGGGAGGATTTCGCCCCTGGGAAGCCAGTTGATCCTCCAGGCGCGGCGGACCGACCTCGAAACGGCGGGGATCATGGCTGCAGCGTCTCTCCGGTGCCGCGAAGGGAAAGAGGAAGAACTTCTGGACGGCCTGCCTGAGCTGGTTCGGCAGCTCTCCGGGAAATAAGGGGGCGTCGACCCGATGAAAATCGTCATCGACCCAACGTCCTGCAACGGGTGCGAGCGCTGCATCGAAACCTGCTTCGACGTCTTCTGCCAGTGGGGTCTCCATCTCCGGCCGGTTTTCGAAGTGAAGCGGCCGGAGCGCCACCGGGAGGCCATCGAACGGGCGGCCCGGGACTGTCCGCGCAAAGCCATCCGCCTGGAAGTATAATGAAAGGATACCGTGGGGGATTGACCCTTCGCGACCGAATTCACCGAAAGGAGATTTTCTTATGTCCGCACTACTGGAAATGCTTGGCTGCCGTCATCCAATCATTCAAGGCCCCGTCGGCGCTCTCAACGACCCGCACTACACCGCCGCTGTCAGCGAGGCCGGCGCCTTCGGGATGCTGTCGCTCGGCTTCAGCAACAAGGAAGACGCGAAGCGCCTCGTCGCGGGCGTCCGGGCCCTCACGGACAAGCCCTTCGGAGCGAACCTGATGGTCATGAACCAGGAAAATCCGAAGATCCTGGAGATCCTCGCCGAGGCGGGCGTGAAGACCGTGACCACCTCCGCGGGATCGCCGAAGGCCCTCTACCCCCAGATCCACGCCCTGGGCATGAAGGGCCTCCATGTTCTCCTCTCCCTGAACGTAGCGGCCAAGGCCGTCGAGGCCGGGGCCGACGGCCTCGTC
>CAZXMK010000208.1:0-5370 GCA_964641935.1 uncultured Syntrophaceae bacterium | reverse complement strand
GAATTGCTTCTTTCTGTCCGTAAAAAAGGATCGAATGGATCCATCCATTCGCGGAATCTACCGGATTCAGGCCGTCGTATCGGCAATCCAGGCCCGCCGGTTTTATGAACGGCAGGATCCCGGCTGATTCCCGAATATGACGCTTGACAAGGGGAGGGAAGGCAATATATTGCCAATCAGCAATATGGAGGCAGGCATAATGGAAGCATTCGTAAGCGTGATGAAGGCCCTCTCGGACCCGAACCGGGTTCGGATCGTCAAGATGCTCCAGCGCCGCATGATGTGTGTCTGCGAGTTGCAGGCGGCCCTTGGAGTGGCCCAGCCTACGGTCTCCAAGCACCTGAAGATCCTGGAGGAGGCGGGACTTGTGAGCCGCAGGAAGGACGGCCTCTGGGTCAACTATACCGTCTCGGACGGAAGCACGAGTCCCTATGCGGCAAGCATGCTCGGCAATCTCCGGCACTGGCTCGCTGAAGACCGGGAACTGGCCGATCTTCTTGATAAAATAAAGGATCTGGACCGGACCGTTTTGTGCGCCCGGGAGACGCCGGCCGCCTGAATAGCCGTCCGGCGATGCGGAAGATTTCCTCGTCCCGGCAGGCGTGAATTTCGCTTCAGGAGATCATCGAAATGCAGTTTCTCATGGATCTTGTCGTTGCGGGGCTCCTGGCCCTGCAGGATTACGTCGCCACCCACGTGCTCACCTGCCTGATCCCGGCGTTTCTCCTGGCCGGGGCCATGGTGGCGTTCATCAACCAGCAGGCCATCCTCGAAGTCCTGGGAGAGAAGGCCAACAAGCTGAAGTCCTTTTCCCTGGCCGGATTGGCCAGTTTCTTCGTCGCCGCCTGCTCCTGCACCGTCATCCCGGTCTCCAGCGGCCTGTTTTACAGCGGCGCGGCGGTCGGGGTGGCCTTCATCATCCTCTGGGTCGCGCCGTCGGCGAACATCCTGTCCCTGATCTACACGGGCAACATCCTGGGGCCCGAGATCGTCGCCGCCCGGGTTGTCGCGTCCCTGCTGATGGCCTTTGTCGTCGGCTGGGTCATGACGATCTTCTTCGGCAAGGAGAAGCGGGAGACGGTAGCGGCCTTCAAGGGAGACGATGAGCCCCGGGGCATCATCGCCCGGCCCCACCTGATCCTGATGGTCCTGATCCTCCTGTCGCTCCTCCTTCCCAACTACATTGGCCAGACGGGACCCTACCTGACAAAGGTCATGATCTGGGGCGTCGCAACCCTGGCCATGGCAGGCTACGCCTGGAAGGCGCTCTCCCGTGAAGAGATCGCCTCGTGGCTCCGGGAGAGCTGGTGGTTCATCCGGATCATCTTTCCCCTCCTGCTCGCAGGAGTATTCCTGGTCGGCGTCATCGGGAAGCTGCTCCCGGAGGAGTGGATCCGGGCCTGGCTGGGGGGGAACGGGATCACCGCGTCCTTCCTGGCCACCATGATCGGGGCCGTCAGCTATTTTGCCACCATGACGGAGGCGCCCTTCGTGGACACGCTCATGAAGCTGGGCATGGGCAAGGGGCCAGCCCTGACGCTGCTGTTGACGGGGCCCGGGCTCAGCCTGCCCAACTGGATCGCCATCGCCCGGGTCTTCGGGGTGAAGAAGGCGGTCGTTTACGTCATCACGATCGTCATCCTGGGTACGCTCGTGGGCTGGTTCTTCGGGAATTTCATTCTCTGAGGAAGTGTGATGAACGAACGAGACATCGTCCAGGTCCGGGTTGAAGGAGCCCTGGTCGGGATCGTCGGCCTGACGGCGATCATGTCGGAACTGGCCGCCGACGGGACAGGCAGAACCGATGAAGAGATCCGGGAAGAGCTCCTCCGCAGGGCCGGTGAAGGCAATTACATTCCCCGGACTGCCAGGGATTCCTACGGGAAGGCCCTCATGAGAGAGTTCCGGAAATTCCGTGGGGACGTGGTGGAGGAAGAGGCGCTTCCGGGAATGCATGTCCGGATCCTGGGACCCGGTTGCGCCCGGTGCTGGCAACTGGAGCGGGACGTCCGGGACGTCATGTCCGAGCTGAGCCTGGCGGGCGAGCTGGTCCATGTGGACGACCTTCGGGAAATCGCCCGGTCCGGCGTCATGGGCGCTCCCGCCCTGATCGTCAACGGGAAGGTGCTGGCGGTGGGCAGCGTTCCATCGAAAGCGGACATCCGGAAGTGGCTTACCAACATCGCGAAGGAGGATACGTAATGGAAATCAAGGTATTGGGACCCGGCTGCCCCAAGTGCGCCCAGGTGGAAAAAATGATCCGGGAGGCCATCAAGGAAGAAGGAGTGACGGCGAACGTCTCCAAGGTGAAGGACATGAGGGAGATCGCCTCCCACGGCGTCTTCGGCACGCCGGCTGTTGTCGTGGACGGCGAGGTCAAGTCGGTCGGAAAGATCCCGACCAGGGATGACATCAGGAAATGGCTGAAGAAATAGGCGGAAGGAGCAGGCATTCGTGCAGGTCGGTGCCTGTTTCCGCATCTACTATGCCGGGTGGAAGAGTTCGACCGTAAAGGAGGGAACATGGCTGATGAATGCTGCAGCGGGGGAAGCAACCGCATGATCGTCTGGTGCGCCGGGGCCTCGAATGTGGGCCAGATGACGCATCAACTGGCCTTGGAGCTGGCTGGGGAAGGGCAGGGGCGCCTGTTCTGCCTCGCCGGCATTGCAGCCCACAGGAGTGGCTTTGTCCGGTCGGCGAAGGACGCCGAAGACATGCTGGTCCTGGACGGATGCCCCGTCGCCTGTGCCGCGAAGATCCTGGAACACGTCGAGGCGCCCGTCATGAACCACTTCGTCGTCACGGAGATGGGCGTCGAGAAGGCCTTCGGCGAGGCCCTGAAGCGGGAGGACATCGATCGGGTCAAGGCTGAAATAACCGGGAAGTTGCCCCGGTAGAAAGATTGAGAGAGCTCCTTTGAAAAAGGTCCTGTTCATCTGCACCCACAATGCATCGCGTTCACAAATGGCGGAGGGTTTCCTCCGGGCCATGAAAGGAGACCGGTACGAGGTCTTCAGTGCCGGGACGGAGCCCCGGGGGGTAAACCCTTGTACGATCCGGGTGATGGCCGAGGCCGGGATCGATCTCCATGATCATCGTTCGAAGAGCGTGGACGAATTCCGGGACATGGCCTTTGACGAGGTGGTGACGGTGTGCGATTCCGCCCGCGAATCCTGCCCGGTGTTTCCCGGTGGCGGCCGCAAGAGTCACAAGAGTTTTCCGGATCCGTCCCTCTTCAAAGGGACGGATGAAGAGATTCTCTCGGGTTTCCGGACCGTGAGGGACAGAATCCGGGATTGGATTCTTGGTGAATTCTGAAGAAGCGGCAGGCGGGAACCTGTCGGCGGCATTCACGCCCGGGAAGGTAGCCTGCCTGAAACAAAACATCTATTCTGCGTAGAGGAGAAAGACAATCGGCCTGTCTCCCAAGCAGGCCTCCCGGGTCCTGAACAAGATGGTGAAGGGGGCGGTGAAGACCCTTTTCGATTCGGGACTTTCGCCGGATGAAGTCATGAATCTCGTCCCGGTGAAGCCTCTTGCGGAGGATGAGGAGGCGATTCGCTCGGCCTACCGGACAAACCTGACAGTTCTGTACGCGAAACTGAAGCCCTGATGGAATTCTGCAGTACCATTCCTCCCTGCGCGTCCTTTTTATGCGGACACGTGTCTGGACGGATATGATGCAGAGGAGGGTTGGGGACGAACCCGGATGAACAAACGAAAAAGCTGATCGCTGCGGGGGTCCGCTGCGATCAGCAACAGTCCACCTTGAACCTGCCTGCGGATGCATTCTTCGGATCGACACTGCAACAGCAGGAAGCGCTTTGCCGGTTCAGCATCCCGTTGATCACGGCGGCGGCGCATCCGACGCCGGCCTCGACGGACACTGCGCCAACGGGGCAATTCCGGCTGCAGGCCCCGCACTCCATGCAGGCATCGCGATTCCGGATGAGGATGCGCTTTTCGCGGAGCTCCAGGACCTCGTGCGGGCAGACGTCCAGGCACACCCCGCAGCCCGTGCACTTTTCCCGATCGACTTCCAGCGTCACCACGTTTTTCAGATAGATCATATTCGTCATGTTGTTCCTCAGAAAAGGCGTGAAACCAGCAGGACGGCAAAACCGGCGATGCCGACACCGATTTCCATCGGCAAGGCCCAGCGCATCTCGCGCCTCACACCGGAGAGAGACGTGTAGGTGGAGGCTCCCGTGAAGTTCATCGCCAGGAAGGCCGAGAACGCCGGGATCATGAGCAGCCAGGCGCCCCCAAGCAGAACGTCCCGCCAACTCTCCCGGTCCAATCCCCATGCATAAAGAAAGATCATCGCCGTCGCGAAACCGACGGTCAGGCCCTTCGTCGCAAAGGCGCGCCCGGGGAGAAAGGGGAGAAGGAGCGGGCTCAGGATTGCCCCGGAAACGATCGCCAGCAGGAAAGCCGCCAGCGAAAAGACGCCGTCATGAATCATGTTCTGCAGGAAAGTACCTTTCCCGCCAAGAGCGCTGATCACAAGCAGGATGGGGATAATGACTGCCGCTGGCTTCATCGCCGCGACCAGTTCGATGGGAATGAGCACGGAGCGCTCCTGCAGCGTGAACGTTTTCCGCCGCATTCCGGGCGTTGCCTTCATACCGGCGTCGAGATAGGCGGGAATGTCCCGGGCGAGAATCGGGCCGTAATGGACCTTGAACCCGGAGAGCTTCCGGACCAGGTGGGCGGAGACGCCCGGTGCACCCAGTTGAGGCAGGATCAGATCGCGGTGCCTGACGCAATCGGCCAGGCCGCTCGCCTTGATGCGGCGGACCAGTTCCCCCGTCCCGAAGGTGCCTTTGCCGGCGGCACACCAGACGTTGATGCCGTCCGTGTCAAGGACGAGGATCCAGAGGTTCCGTCCCGGCAGGGCCTCCCGCAGGCGGTCGAAGCTCATCTTGTAGTTGGCCGTGACGAGTACGGGAGATCCCTCGTCGGGCGATCCGAGCGCGTACAAACCCGGATCGACGGCATAGTCCATCCTGCCCACTCCCCAGCGCGCCTTGATCGAGCCCCAGCGATCGCGACGGGTCAGACGCGAAGAGACCTGGGGAACCTTTCCCGCGGGAGTGTCAACGCCACCGGTGACGAACGATTGATCGAGAGAGGGCGCCCGCAGGGGGACATCCATATCCGACAGGGCGCAGGCCTGCGGCGAAGCCATGGGCAGAAAAACGGGCCGGTTCGATGCATCGACTCCAGGAAACTTCATGATCTCGTCTCCCGAACAGCGGGGTTTTTCAACGGGTTATCAGGAGACGACATCGCGCATCACCGGGCCGAGAAATCCCTTCACCTGGTCGGCCAGATTGTCGGCCTTGATCAGCGTCAGGCAGCAGATCT